>CAYHLB010000072.1:0-5682 GCA_964357325.1 Candidatus Woesearchaeota archaeon | reverse complement strand
GATAGTTTTTATGCTAGGGGTCCTTATGGACAAGGAATTGATGTTCCAGGTGGTTCAAGGGTTTGTTTGGTTGGAGGGGGTTGTGGAATTGCAGGATTGTTATTTTTAGCAAAAAGATTTTCAAAGGAATCAATTGTCATGAATATATTGGGTGCGAAAGATAAGGAACATTTGCCATATTTAGCGGAATTTGAAAAATCTGGGAATACATTTGTTGCAACAGAAGATGAGGGCATTGGGACAAAAGGAACTGTTGCTGATTTATTAAATGCAATAAATAAATGCGGACCGAACTTTATGAATGATCATTATTTTTTTAATTGTGGACCAAGAGCAATGGTTGAAGCTGTTTTGCCTTTGGAGCTTCAAATAACAAAACCTGCGAATATTTATTCATCTTTGGATTATTTGACAAAATGTGGTGTTGGATTATGTGGAAGTTGTGCTGATAAAAAAGGAAGAAGAACTTGTGTTGAAGGACCTTTTATGAAATTAAGTTAATTATCACAATGGATAATGGTACTATAATCAATAATTAACTGTTTATAATTTATTGATAAGCAGAAAGCTTTTTGAGTTTTTCTTGAATAACTGAAAGTTCTTTTCCAAGAGCAGTTGTATCTGTTCCTGATGATTCCATTGCCCTTAATTTTTCTTCATAGGGTTGACTAAAGTCTGCTGTTTTAGTCCTTTCTAGTTTTTTTATTTCTCCTAAATGATTTATTGTAGGCATTTCATTTGATGACTTTTCAAGATTATTTATACATGAAGAAAGCATATGCTGAAGCTCTCTTTTTAATTTATCTTTTTCGTCTTGCAGTCTTTTAAGACTTTCTAGAATTCTAAGACATCTTAAAGCAGAAAGTTCTGTTTTCATTAAAATTACTTTATTTTCTTTGTGAGAACTATAATCAAATGGGAGAAATACAGGGTCTGCCCTTTCTTTTTTAGAAATGAATTTTTCTTTTCCCATTTTAGAATTGGACTTTATTAAATAAATTCTGGTCTATGGTTGATAAAAACGACCTTATGTTTTTCATTTCTTCTTTCCAAGAAGCAATTTCTTCATCTTCTCTTGCTTTGGTTTCATTAATTTTTCCTAGAACAGTTTCCATTTCTTTTAATCTCTTTCCTATTTCACCTAGATTCTTTTTTGCATCTTGAAATTTATCAATTCTAACAAAGAATGGTTCTGATTTTTTTGCAACTGCAAAATTTGGGCTTGATGATTGAAGTTCTCTAGTTACTCCAATGTTTTCAAAGGTGTTATTAACACTTTCAATAGACACTTCATGTTCTATTGGAGGAAGCTTTACCTCTTCTTTTTTACCAAAAATCCACCATGACATGATATTAAACCTTAAATTTTGTTTATATATATTTCTATAAATTATATAGTGGTAACATTTTTCCCGACGAGAAGAGTTTTATTTTTTTATTAATATTTAATGAATATATATGTTATAAATAGAATTAATACGCGACAAAAATCCATGCATATCAGAAATTTTCATAAATTCAAATTTCTGAGCACCATTGAAAATTTTATTACTCTAAATTTTTAAGGTTTATGTAGTGGTCTTTAGACTGAATGGATTTTTCTCGGTTCTCCAAATAAAAAGCACTTTGTATTTTATTTAAAGATAGCAAAGGGCTTTTTATTTCCCCAAATCCCTTGCAAACCCACATTCCCAAAAGCATTTCTTATTTATTTGAGTACACTAAAATGCTTTTGCTCAACATTTATGTGAGGTACAAATCCGAAAGATTTGGTGATATTAGAAAATTATTTTTTATGCTCAAGTATTTCAAGATCTGCTTTTATTTTGGCTAATTCTTCTTCTATGCTTAATCTTTTTTTAATGTGGGATATTTCAACAATTGGATAATCAGATTTAATCATTTTTTCTGTTTTTAGAAATCTTTCTTTTTTAGGTTTTTCTTGTGGAAATAATGCATTTATTGCATGAATCTTGTGTTGAATTGAGTGAAAGTCGTCCCTGAGCTTGTTTTTAAGGAGGATTTGTTGTTTTTTTAGTTTGATAAATTTTTTAATGTGCTCCTTTATATAAGATGCCTGCAATTGTGCTAATAGGGATTCTCGCTTAGAGGAGATGGCATTTTCAAAATTAATTTTAACAAAATTTCCTTCCATTTTCAGATTACTTTTCTATTTCAGTGAACAGGTTTCTATCTATTGCATCGAGGCCTTTTTTCATTTTAGTCAGTTCTTTTTCCCATTCTTCCAATTCCTTTGTCTCTTCTTGAATAAGTTTTTTGGATTTTTCCAAGTCTTTTTGCATTTCTATTATTTTGGAATTTATTTCATTAAATGAAGAAATAGCACTTTCAAATTTTTTTATTCTTACAAATATTTCATTATTTTTTTTAATATAATTTTTTTCAGAAAATGAATTTGTTAGAGATATTTTTTGTGGAGGGGAAAGAAATTTTGATTCTGCGAGAGAAGACCTTTCCATTGTTGAAAGGTGTTCATTATACAAGTCATCTTTTACTTCTCCTATTGTTATTTTTCCTGCGTCTCCTTTGTATTCTGGAAGGGGGGGAAGTGCTGATTGATTAACTACTTGAGATGATTTATTAGTATTAATCGGTATTTCTGGAAGATTTGGTAACATTTTGCTCTTTTTTTAGTTATTTTCTCATAGTAATTAATTTCTTTATATTAAAAACTTTTGTCTTTTGAGTTTTTTCATATTTTTTCTATTTTGATTAATTTTATGATGATTTAACATAATTATAAATTTTATAGTGGTAACAAGTTAATAGAAAGATATTAAAATAGAGATTTGGATTAATTATAATAAAATGCAGATTAAATTTCTAAAATCCATTGTTGAAATGCTGGTAAACAAACAATCAGCTCCAATAATAGATTTACTCGTCGATAAAAAAAATGTTAATGAATTTTTGATAGCAAAAAAATTAAAACTTACAATAAATCAGACTAGAAATATACTTTATAAGCTTTCTGACTATGGTTTAGTATCATTTATAAGAAAAAAGGATAAGAGAAAGGGGTGGTATATTTATTTTTGGACTCTTAATACCTATCAGTCGCTTAAGCTTTTGGAAGAAAATTTAAGAAAAGAGCTTGCTAATTTAGAACTGCAATTAAAAAATAGAATTGAGAAAAGATATTATGTTTGCAATACCTGTTCTCTTGAAATTAATGAGGAGACTGCTTTATTAAATAATTATGTTTGTCCTGAATGTGAAGAGGTTTATCAACTATCTCCTAATACTGAATTTATTTCAGAATTGGAAAAGAATATTTCAAAGGTTAAAAGAGAGTTAGAAATGGTTTACAGCGAGAGGCAGATTGAAGGGGATAAGCTTGAAAAGAAGAAAGTTGTTAAAATAAAAAATGCTGAAAGAAAGGTGAAAGCAGATAGAAAAAAGAATAGGGAATTAAGAGTGAAGATTGCTAAAAAAGCACAAAATGCTTTAGTAATGAATGTTAAGAAGATTAAGAAGATTAAAAGAGCTAAAGAAAATAAAAAAATAAAGAAGAAAAAGAGATAGTTCTAAAATATGAAAAGAGCAGGGACTGGTTTTGGAATGGGAAACTTCTTGAATTTTTTCAAAAAGAGTGCAACTAATTGGATTATTCTTATTAATGTAATTTTTTATTTTATTCTTTTTTTTCTTATAAAATCTTTTGGAAGTGAACAAGTTCTCCCTTATATTGCTCTGCAATCCAATGAATTTTTTTCTGGAAAAATTTGGACATTACTCACTAGCATGTTCTCACATATTGAATTATGGCATCTTTTAGCAAATATGTTTTCTCTTTATTTTATTGGAAATTTTGTTGAGAGATTAATTGGAAAGAAAAGGGTTGTTTGGTTTTATCTTATTTCAGGAATTTTTGCTGGTTTATTTTATGTTTTCTTATCTCATTTTTTTGGAATTTCTTTGATTGGAGGAAGATTATTTGGAAATCCAGCAACTTATGCTGTAGGTGCTTCAGGAGCTGTTTTTGCATTACTTGGTTTGTTGGTTGTTTTGATTCCAAAATATCCTGTTTATCTTATTTCAGGCCCTATTATAGCTTTGGTTCTTGATTCTATTCTTCCTGTTTTTATTTCTTCTCAAGGAGTTTTATCAATAGTCAGTGTTGCTGTTACAATTTATATTTTATTGTGTGTATTTTCTTTGATTTCATTTCCAGATTCTTTTTTAAGAAAAATAAGCATTCCTATTAAAATGAAACTATGGGTTGCACCGATTATTGCCATTGTTCCCTTGGTTTTAATTGGGTTATTTATTGATTTGCCTATTGGAAACAGCGCACATGTTGGTGGATTGATTCTTGGTTTAGCATATGCTTTTTATCTTAGAAAGAAATATAAAAGAAAAACTGCTCTAATAGTTGATTATTTTTCAGAGTAAGATACAGGGAATATCACAAAACCTTCGGTTTTATACTCCACACTAAAGTGTGAAGTTTGTCTTTGGTTTTGTGAGGACCGGGAAAAATCGATAAATGAAGACTCCAATCTAAAGATTGGAGATTTTTCACGTGTATTAAGAAATTCCCTGTCTGTTAAACCATAGAAAACTTTCAGAAGTTTTCTTGGCCACAAAAACAATAAAAGTTTTTGTTGGTTTTCGTAAACTCAAATTCAACATGGCAAAGAAAAAAAGAGGAATATTTTATAAGATAAAAATTTATGAATGGTTTCAAAATGCTTTGAAATATACTTTTGATTCTAAAAATTATATTTTATTTATGATTTTTTTATTTTTATTATCAATTTCCCTAGGTTTTGCTTTTCCTAAATTATTTGAAGCTCAATTGTTGAAGTTGATAGAAGAACTTTTGAGGCAGACGCAAGGGCTAGGCATTTTTGAAATGATTGGTTTTATTATGTTTAATAATATAAAAAGCTCTTTTTTTGGATTGTTTTTTGGATTGTTTTTTGGAATTCTTCCAATGGCACTTATTATTGTGAATGGATTTTTATTAGGTTTTGTGATGCATAAAGTTGTTCTTTCTGAAGGGATCTTTGTTTTGTGGAAATTATTTCCTCATGGAATATTTGAAATTCCTGCTATTTTAATTAGTGTTGGAATTGGATTAAGATTAGGGCTTTTTTTCCTAAACATTAAGAATAGAATTTTGGGAATAGTTGCATTTATTTTTTCATTAGGTTGTTTTGTTTTTCTTTTTACTCTTTTTTCTTTAATCCTTTCTCTAATTTTTGGTCTTTATACAAAGGATTTGCAAAATCTATCTACTTTGCTTATGAATAATAATTGGTTTCTTGTACCTTATTTTATGGTCTTAATTTTATTCTTTTTGACTAGCATTTCTTTAGGTTTTCTTGTTTTTAGAAAAAAAGAAAGAATTGTTTTAAGAAAACAATTCTTATATAATCTTAAAATGGCTTTGTTTGTATTTTTATTTATTGTCATACCTCTTCTTGTTGTTGCTGGAATAATTGAGGGAAGCTTGATTGGGTTGATGGGATAGAAAGATAAATTACTTTTTATTAATTGAGCATGATAACTTCTTTAAAATCCTTAAAATGATTGTCTTTTGTAAGAATTCTTGCGTTTTTTTCTTTGGCTATGGATAATATTGTAGCATCAATCATGCTAAAGCTTGGCTTTATTTTTCTTCTAATTTTAAATGCCTAAGCTGTTGTTTAGCAA
>CAYHLB010000071.1:0-5721 GCA_964357325.1 Candidatus Woesearchaeota archaeon | reverse complement strand
TACTATAAACTGCAGTGCTCAAAACAGTTTAAATGTTACTCTAGATGCAGATTTTATCATTAATTTATATGTAGAAGATCTAGCGGGAAATAAAAATTTCGCTAGCTCAAGTTTTAAAGTAGACACCTCAAACCCTATTGTTAATCCTCCATCAACAAGTGGGAGTTCTGGAGGTGGCGGTGGAGGGGGAGGAAGTGGAATTTTTGTAAATTACTCTTTCACAGAATTAAAACTTCAAATAACGCCAATTGAAACAATCATATATCCTGAAGAAGAAAAAGCATTGGAATTAAGTGTTAAAAATTTAGGAACAAAATCAGTGAATAAATGTAGGATAAAATCAAAAGCAGGGCAGGAGTCCTGGATTTCAGCAACAACAATTAAAAACATAGCTGCAGGAGAGATTGTAGAATTCCCTTTCAAACTCACTATTTTAGAAAATACGCCTCCAAAATTATTTCTAGAGTGTTTAGAAGGAAATAAGTCAGTACCATTAAAAATGGCTTTGGTTAGGACAGGTTTGGGTGTGAAGATATTAAATATCTCCCTAGAGAAAGATGACAAGATTCTCATCAAATATAGTATAGGATCAGATTCAAACTTATCTGAATACTTGATATTTTCAGTTTATGCAAAAAAAGAGAAAATACACGAGCAGAGTCAAAAGATAAATTTAATTAAAGGACAAACAACAAATGAAATAACTCTGGATCTTAAGAAAATTGCACCAGGATTATTAAAAATAACCATAACTAAACAAGGTGAAGAAAAATCCTTAACAGAAGAATCAATCATGTATGGTGCAAAAATTACAGGCAATGTAATAGATAATCTGCTGAACAACAATACTTCTTCAATAATCATTATAATAACTGTTTTTTTAATATTAGCAGGAATAATAATAAAAAGGATACTAATTAAAAGAATAGCGAATAATAAAAAACTACCTAATAAACAATTAATATCAAATAAACTTTAGTTTGTTTTCTTACTAAATCTTCTACCAATCAATAATAGAACTAATAAACCAGCAACAGCTCCAATAAACACCAATGCAACAGGAAGTTTACCTGATGAAATCAAGCCTTTATCCAGGTTTTCAGGATCTATTGTACTGCTTGCAAAACCAGTTGTTCCAGCAAATTCTTCACTCATAACTCCAATTACATTTCCAGTTGTAGGACTGTTCAAATTAACATTGTTTTTTGTAAAAGTGCTAATACCATCAGTTATTTCAATATTGTAAGTTCCCTCTGGAGCAACCAATATCCAAACCTTTTCTCCACCAACAGGTATATTTTGAGTATAAACATTCTCCTCATTTCCAATTCTTACTTTAACATCTTTTGAATAAACTACATTTCCTTTGTTTTTTATAATAAATTTATTTCCATCAATGCTAAATTCAACCTTAGAATTTTCCTGAATTACAAAAGAGAGCACTACTTCTTTTCCTTCATAAGTTGCCTTTACATGCCAACCAAGGCTTGAAAAATTCTCATCAACTAATAAGGTATTTTTAACATTAGAAAGCACTGTCTTTTTTATTTCTCTTCTTCCAAAATCATCTGAAAAAATAGCATCCACATTCTTGTCAATAATCTTTCCATCTTGTAGCAATAAAACAGTATAGCTAATTTCCTCCCCAATTGAGTAGGATTGCTTTAAACCAGAAATATCAATTGAATAACTAGCTGAAACAAAAGTTAAGGACAAAAATATCATAGCAAATGCAATTATAATCCCAACTTTTTTCATGACTAAGTCAAAACAAAATTATATTTAAACCTTTCTAAGAAAGACTATAACCTATAATTCTACTTAATAATATTCTATTTATTTAACATACACAATGACCATTGCCAGAATTATTTACCCAAAACTTCTTCTTTATCCATATCTTCTTCTAAATCTTCATCCTCATCACCAGCCTCTTCATCCAAGTCCTCTTCTTCGTCTTCTTCCTCATCATCAGATTCTTCTCCTTCTTCTTCCTCAATCTCAAGTTCTAAATCCTCTAAAACCCAGAGTATTTTATCGAGTTTTTTATTAATTTGATTTAATTGCTCAGAAGTTGCACCTGATTGATTACTTCTTGAACCAAAGTCATTACTACTAGGACCATCATTTTTTCTAAAACAATCACTGCAAAGAACAGGTTTATCTCCTGTTGGCCTAAATGGGACCTGGCATCTTATGCCACATTTATCACATGTAACATTAGTCATCTCAGTTCTTCTATCTCTTCCTCCAAATCTATCTCCACCTCTACCTCTGTCTCTATCCCTTGATCTTCCACCAAACCGATTATTTCCAAAGTTTCCCATATTTATTTACTTAAATAGGGGTATATAAATCCATGGATTGAAAAAAAATTAATGTTAAAGGATGTAATAACAGCCACTATCCTTCTTGGTATAAAAATATCTTAATTGGAAAAAAATTATATAATCTTTGATTAAATCTCTAATGAATGGGTTTATCTATACCCCTACAATTGTCTACATTTTTAGAAAATGTAGTCACCCAAAACATCACTTCATTTTTTTCAGAGTCTTATACTCTTTTATCAACAAATCAATAGTAGGTCTTAGATTATGGTTCTTTTGATATTCTTGCAATGATTGATAATATTCTCTTCTATTTTTGAAATCAATATTCACAGGAGGTAGTCCATTCTTGATTAGCATATTATTTAATAAAATTCTTCCTACCCTGCCATTTCCATCACAAAAAGGATGAATATTTTCAAATTGATTATGTATTACTGATGCAAGAACTAATGCTGGATATTTATCCTTATTTTTCTCATACCAAAGAATAAGTTCATTTAATAATGAAACTACTCTAGATTGTGGTGCCCCCATATGTACAATATTTCCAAGCCCATCTCGAACAACAACCTCCTCACCTTTTTTTCTAAATTCGCCTGCAAAATCCTTTGAATTTTTAAAAACAATTTTATGTAACTCTTTAATCAATTCTAAAGAGATATGTAGTTTAGTATTTCTAATAAACTTTATTGCATCATTTACTCCATAAGTCTCAGCAATGTCTCCTTTAGATTTTTTAGGCCAAACATTCTTTTCAAGTATTTCTTTAACTTCTTTACTATTCAATTCACTTCCTTCGATTGCATTAGTATTGTATGTAAATAATTCAGAGAATAGTTCCCATTGTTTTTCAGATAGATGAAAAACTTTTAATTTTTGGCTCTTTTCAAGGTTTTCAATAAATTTAATTTCTTCAATTGCTAGAGGAGTATTTAATGGGTCTTTAATTATCTTATATTCATTGATTTCTTCAAGTATTAATTTCTCTGCCTTTTCTTGTCTTTCCTTTAATGTTTTTTCATCTAAGTATTTACCAAGATATTTCCTGATCTTATGTATTTTAGTTCCTTCTCTAAAAGAGTGTCCAAGATAATACTTTGTTCCATTTTTTGTTTTTCTTTTTTCAATATACATAATATAATAAAGGGTGACTACATATATAAATGTTTCTACATTTTTGTCTACAGAATGTAAATTAGAATTATCCGCCCCATTATTTTAGACAGAAAGTCTATACGCCGCTGCCCAAAGCATTTAAAATTTTATTTAGGGTTTTATAAAAAGCACTAAGAATAAATCATTAGGATTTTCTCGAGCATGTTTAATTGCTCTATGTCCTTTATAACTTCTAAGATAATCTCCACTAACATCATCAAGGTCTATTTGAACACCATGTTTTTGTGCAATAGATTCCCAGTCAATCTCATCCCAAATAAACCCTACATTCTCTACTTTTTCAATAAGTCCTAAATTCTCTCTTTTATCTACAACTTCTAAGGCATATTCTTTTTTTCCAGAATGGGTTCCAAGAAAGTATAAAACAATTGGATATTTCTGATGAATTTCATCTATGAAAGATTGAGCTCTATCTTTTATAGGTGTTCTTTTCTCGTAAAATTGATATAAATCACCATAAATTCTTTGTTGTGATTTTAAATCTTCAATGCTCCAATCAGGTTTTTTTCTTCTACTCATATTAATCTTCTCAAAGAATTCTTTGAGGCCCATCACCTCAATCATATGCTATAATATATGTTTTAAAAACATATCTAATTCCATTTCCGTTAAATTCGAACGGAAGTGTTCGACGCCGCTGCCCGCGACCTCACCATCTTGGCATCCTGCCCGGCGGTTTTTTGTAAATTTAATATTTTATTTTAAGATACTTGATTATCTTGATTGTCTTTGATCTAGGGGATTTTTAAATATTGTCGAGATGGAGTGTATGGATTAAGAAATTAAGGTTAAACTCCTGTAACTAGTGAATTCTACTAATTATTGCCCCCACAACTGCACCTATAATTGCTCCGCCTATTGCTCCTTCTATACCTTGAGAAAATAATCCTATGACTGCTCCTACAATTGCACTCAATGTAATTAAATCACGCATTTTTTTCTAATCTCCACAACTTTAGTTCTAAACGAATTAAGTACAAAATTATTAGAGTTATTCCTACCGCTATTTTTGTGTATAATGAATTATCAAAAACATAATAGGATATAGCCGCAACTCCAACTATTGGTGCAAGAACAAAACCAAGTTTTTTCATAAATTCAACAAATCCATTTTCTTCTTTATTTTTTACCATATTATCTTTTCACACCGATAGCTATTAGGATTATTCCTATAATACCTACAACTATTTTAGAAAATAATCCAATTGGCAAAAACCACGGAAATATTACACATATTACTCCTAATAACACCGACATAGCTGCACCACTTATTGTATTTGTATTGCTTACCATTACTATGATCTTTAATTTTAAAGTTTAATAATTTATTGTTTTCATTCCCCTTTCTCCTTATACAACCACATCAAAATAGGCATTGCATTTTCCTTATTCAAACTTTTAATCATTCTTCCTAATTCCTCATTATCCCTAAAGAACTTCAATTCATATGAAAATGATGATCTTCTTTCTCTTAATTGGGGAAACTCTTCAATTAATTCTTTTTTTAATCTGATTCTACTAAATGATTTGGTTCCTTCATCATATAATAGTTTTCCATTTATCTCGACTATCTTTCTCGGTGACAGGGTTTTCTTTTCCATGTTGGTGTAGGTACCAACTCTTTTACACCCTCTATGAATCGCCTTGATAATTATCAATAAAAAGACTAGTTAAACCCTTTTGGAGAAATGTTGGTGAAAATACACAAAAACATTTAATAAGTGAAATATCCACCAATAAATATCAAAAGAAGTGAACATGGATGAAAAAGATAAGTTAATTTTATTTGAACTTTTGCAGGATTGCAGACAGCCATTATCGAAGATAGCTAAAGAAGTAAGACTGCCACAGCAGACTGTAAGTTATAGAATTGCAAAACTAGAGAAAGAGAAAATAATTAAAAAATATACAATAAATGTAGATTATCAAAAACTAGGACTTAACAGACATTCTCTTTATTTAGATTTAAGAGGAATTAAAGCAGAGAAAGTTAACGAGTATCTAAAGACTATAATTGATATTGATGAAGTAAGTTGTTGTTATATGTTACATAATGCAAGCATGTGGAAAATTTATGTTTCTGTCTGGACTAAAAACATTGCAAGATATGATGATATTCAAACAAAGATAATAACTAAATTCAAAAAATATATTAAAAATTATGCTTCTTCTCCCGATTTTGAATAATAATAAATAAAGAAGGCTTCTAGCA
>CAYHLB010000070.1:0-6004 GCA_964357325.1 Candidatus Woesearchaeota archaeon | reverse complement strand
CTGGCTTGTATTTGTATAATAATTTTTTAATAAGCCCTGCTACATCTTTTTTGCTTATGTCTCTTTCATTGTCCTCATCATCAGGATGTAATTTTGTTCCAGGAAAAAGTTCAATATGTTTAGGGGCATCAGGAGGCCCATTAAATAAAAGATGCAATTTTATATTATTTCTTATAGCATTTGATATGAAAAATGCCATAATTACAATCTGACAGGCAATATCCATTCTTCCTGCTTTCATTAAATCATCTCCAAAATTTCCAGTAGTTCTTGCTTTTTGTGAAAAATAAACAAAATGTCTCATGAATATACTTGGAAAAATAAGTTTATAGAATTAATGGTTAAACCCTAATTTAAATTTCATTAGATTCTCTATGTATTCCAAACAATTTATGAACTTCAGAAGAGCACATTCCCTCTAATTTGCCAGATGTCCTCAATAGCTCAAATTCAACCATTCTTCTTGCTCTAGCTTGTTCAGGAGTAAAAAAATCATATATTTTTAAAACTCCTTCAAAAAGTTCAGCAAGATAAGCAGCAGCATAGTCTTTCATAATATCAATAACCCCTAATATTATTTAAATATTAGTATAGTTCAAATATAAAAATCCCCCCCTCAAAACATAGCTTTATAAACACCAATTATTTGCCTTTATTACATATAAAGGCGAAATTAGTCTAAATAACTCAAAACTAGTTCTTGTATGCTAGAAATCAATTGATTTCTAAATTAACAACGCGGAGGATATAAATATAATGGAAGGGTTTAATAGAGGACCTAGAAGAAGCGGCGGATTCGGCGGAGGCGGCGGATTCAGAAGAAGCTTTGACTCAGGACCTAGAGAAATGCATAAAGCAGTTTGCTCTGAGTGTAATCAAGAATGCGAAGTACCATTCAAGCCAACACAAGGCAAGCCAGTTTATTGCAAAGAATGCTTTGCTAAAAGAAAGCCAAAATTCGATTAAATTAAAGTTTAGTCAATAACATTTTTTATTTTTTATTTTATAAATTTTTATTTCAGGAAAAACGTAAGTTTTTACTGCGCCAAAAAATAGTATTTTTTGAGCGTTTTTTTAATTCATCTTTTTCTTATTTTTATTATTAGTATAGAGCACCTAACTCTTAACAAATTCTGGCCTTGCTAGAATATTTTCTTCTTCTACCTTCCTGTAGATTCCAATAAATCTATCCTTATTAAAAGCGCAAAAAAGTTCAGATTTGATATTATCATCAATTAAATCTCCTTTCATTAAAGGTTTGCCATTTAATAATTTCTTTAAACTTTCATCTTTAACTTGAATTTTTGGAATAATTTTTTCAATTATTTCTCCAGAAACAAGAATTTTTCTTAATTTTTCTTCATTTTTTTCTTCAAATGCTTCTTTAATCTCTTCAATCTTAAAACTATTATCAATATTAAAAATACCTGCCTTTGTTCTTCTAAGTTCAATCATATGAGCTCCTCCAATTTTTTCACCAAGTTCACTCACTAATTTTCTAATATAAGTTCCTGCTTCAACATCACTAACAAATTCAACAACCTTTCCTTGCTTTCTTATTATTTTAAATTCATTAACATTCCTTTCTCTTAAAACTCTCTTGACTCTTGATTTAACAGGAGGTTTTTGCATTATTTTACCAGTAAATTTATCCATTTCTTCTTTTAATTTTTCCTCACTAATATCTGCATGAACAAGCATCTTTCCAATATATTTTTTATCTTTTTTCATAAAATAATCAGATAGCCTGCAAGCCCTATTAATTAAAATAGGAAGAACTCCTGTAACCATTGGGTCCAAGGTTCCACAATGCCCAACCCTATTTACATGCAAAATATTCTTAATTTTGGCAACAACATCATGGCTTGTAAATCCTGAAGGTTTATCAACATTTATTATACAGAAATCTAAAAGTTCATTAATTGGTTTTTGCATAAAGAATTAAACAAGAAGCAATATAAAAATTTACTTGTATATTAAAAAAAATCATTCCTATGCTTTTTTTCTAGATATCTTCCATAGAAATAAAGAGCAATTATTATCCCAATTATTATTGGAGTAGCAAAACCAATTCCACTGATATTATAAATAGCAGCATAGATGCTTCCAAAAAAACTAACAATCATTACCAGAATTAAAGGTAATTGCAGCAATATTGGAACTATCTTTTTATTCCTCATAATTTTATTAAGGCAATCATACTTTTAAACTTTTCCAGATAATCTTTCTCAATTTTATCTGGGCAGATATTTGGAAAATTAAAACTTTAAAACCTTTTCAAGTCCTGAACTAGCAAGTCTTTCTTGAACCAATCTCCTAAGCCTCATATCCTCCATATCTTCTTTATTCAAATCTTTAGCACGTACAATTTTGTAATTTCTTGCCCAAACATCAATTTCAACTCTTTGATATTGAGTAATGGGTATTATTCCAATAATTGCCACATTAGCAGTATCTGAGAAATCATCCCCATTAGCATATAAGGCCAAACACTCTCCATTAAACAGTTTCACATTAGAATAATTAGGAGGATTTTTTAAGTTCTCTTCTATTTCCTCAAATAATTCTTTATACCACTTATCTCTGACTTTATCCTCTTCTTTAACTTCATACCTAAGAAAAAGGTAATTTCCAGAATGAAATATTTTTAATCTATTTCTCCCAAAAATTTTAGAATATCTTATAGCAAAAAGTCCATTAGAGCCTTTGCCTATTGAATATTCTCCTGATTTTCTTGTTAAAGTAACATTAAGATTATTGGACATACAAAGATTAATCAAGAGTAAGCTTTTTTAAACTTTGCTTGAACTTACTTTTACATTGAAAAACTGAGAAGAAGCTAGGGAGAAAGATTTAAATATCTATTTTTCTTGTTTTAGATAACACTATTAAACATAGTATTAATGAAAATGAAAAAAACAAAAAAATTTGCAGGAATGAGTCCTAATCAAGAAAGAATAATGAGTATTTTAGAATATAAAAAAATAGAAATAATTCCTAGAGAAGAACTAATAAGCCTAATCAAAGAATATATCAAAGTTAAAGATATCTCTGATTTAATTGAAAAATTACAAAAAAAGAAAAGACTTGTTTCAATTAAAAGGGGAGTTTATATGATTATCCCTTTTACTTCTGTGGATAAAAAATGGGCTTTAGATGAATATAGGATTGTTGATTATCTGCTTAAGGAAAATTATTATGTAGGAGTGTATAATGCTTTCAACTTACATGGATTTACAGAACAGGTTCCAAATAAAATGTTTGTATTTAATACAAAATATTCTGCAGATAAAAAAATCTTGCATTATAACTTTAAGTTTTTTAAAATAAAAAAAGATAAATTATTTGGTATTTTCAGGAAGTATAAATATCCTTATTCTGATAAGGAAAGAACAATAATAGATGCCCTTGATTACCCCAAATATCTCGGGGGTTTGAGCGAAGTTATGGATAGAATTAAAAATGTAAAATATGATAAAAAAAAATTAATTGATTATGCAATTAAATATGATAGTGTTAAAATAATAAAACTCATTGGTCTATTGACAAACAGCAATAAATTACAAAACTTATTAAAAAAGAAAAAAGCATTGTCTTATTATACTACAATTAAAAAATCAAGAATTAAGTTATTGGATAAAAAATGGAAAATAAGATTGATTTAAAAGAAGAAATAAGAAGATTAAGCATAATAACACAATTTTCTCCTAGACTATTGGAAAAAGATTATCATTTGACAAGGATACTGCATAAAATTAGTGAGAAAAAACCAAAAAATCTAGTTTTCAAGGGTGGAACTTGCCTAAATAAATGCTATCTTGGCTTTTACAGACTAAGTGAAGATTTGGACTTTGTATACAATCAAGATGTAAAAAACCTAAGCAAAAGCCAAGTTAAGAAAATACTTAATGAATTAAGAAGACAATTGATTGAAATATTAAATGAGCTTGGACTTGAGACAAGTAATGAATTAGGAAAAGGCTGGAAAATGCTGACTTCAAAAGAAGATCCAAAAATAATAGGGCTTGAAATTATAACAAAATATATCTCTTTGATTGATGATTCTCCTCAGGCAATTAAATTGGAAATATCATTTAGGAGGAAATTAAGAAAACCTACAAGGATGAAAATAATCAGGCATGAATTTATTGACGCATTAGGGGAACCTATATTAAGAAAAGATGTTGAAATCGAAGTTATTGATTTATCTGAGAATTTTGCAGAAAAATTCAGGGCCTTAGTAACAAGGAAGAATATTGCAATAAGAGACATCTATGATATTTACTTTATTCTGAAAAATAATATCTTAGAAATAAATAGAGAAATAGTTGAAGTAATATTAACAAAAATAGATGAAAGCCCGGATAAGAAATTTACTCAAGAGGATTTAATTAATTTTGTTGAGAGTTTAGATTCTAAAATCTTAGAGTTAAATGAAAAAGAACTTTTATCATTATTGAAATCTGGCAATAAAATTGATATTAGTGAAATGATTCAGACAATTATTAAAGGATTTTATAACATATAAAGACTTTATTCTAAAGTACATGTTTTTGCACCCACAAGAACTTATGTATTATATATTTAAATTATATTTTTATTATATCTTAGGAGATGAAAAATGAGTGAAAGTCAATCGAGATATAGTATTGTTGAAAGATTAACATCAATGAAATTAGATATTATTAGTTCTAAAACAAAATTAGGGGAAAAAGTTGAGGAAGCTGAATATAATGTAGAGAAATTAAAGTCAGATTTGAAAAATTGGGAAATGAATATAAAACAAGACAATGAAAGAACAAAAAGAGAAAAAGAAATACAGATTAGGGATGCTGAAAGAGATGCAGAAGATATTAAAAAAAGAAAATCTGCAATGGAAAATTCATTAAATGAAAAAATAAAAACAATTGACGAATCTTTGGATAAAATACAAAAAATAAGCGAGACAGCTCCAACAAATAAATAATTATTCAATCTTTATGAGCTTTTAAAAAAACAAAAATGCCATGTGCTAAAGCTACAATGATAGAAAAAATATGCAATGCCATGTGCTGCATCCTCAATCGGTTATCTTTAATAATATAACAGACCAAAGGTTAAAATTTTCAGGAATGTAATTCCTGGTTTATAATTCGCTGCCAGAAATGGCAGATGGTTCTGCTTGTAGTCAAGGACGCTGAAATTTCCTCAACATGCGCCTTGACTTATTAGGAAAAGAAAATTTTAAAGAAAAACTTTAATCTTTTACTATAGATCTTGTTTATTGCGTCCTCCCAATAGATATGAAGGTTATAGACTTGAATATGTTTGTGATAATAAAGATTTTATCTATTCAAAAGATATTGGAACAATAATCTTTGATGACCAAGAGAAAAAATGGAAAATAATCAATTGGTAACGATAAAAATTCTATTTATATGCAATAATATAAATTTTCGGATAAAATTTATGTTATTAGATAGATAGGAAATATCTGAAAATTAAAGTGATTTCCTATAAATATTGTTATAATAAAATATGATACATATTTTTAAATTTTTCCAGCCAAATATTTTTGTCTTTTTTCCTCAGGAAACTTTTCTATAGCATACCTAAGCATTGTTCTAGGCATATTTCTATAGTTTTCCGATAAAAACTTTTCAAGCACAGAAACATCTCTTTTTCCAATCTCCCTAAGCATCCATCCAACAGCTTTATGAATAAGGTCATGGGAATCTTTAAGTAAGATTTTCGAGATTTTCAAGCTATCCTCAAATTCGTTTTGACGAATAAATGCAAATGTTCCAAGTACAGCAATTCTTCTCTCCCATAAATTCTCACTTTTTGCCAATTTAAATAAAATATCCCTATTCTTATCAATCAGATATTTTCCAACAATATTCGGTGCACTTAAATCAACCGAGTCCCAATTATTAATATTATTTTTACCTGCATTTTTTAGATAAAATTCAAATATCTCTTTTTTAAATTCATCATCAGCTCTCTCAAATTGTTTTATTAATAT
>CAYHLB010000069.1:0-6113 GCA_964357325.1 Candidatus Woesearchaeota archaeon | reverse complement strand
ATTAATTTTGGTTTATTCTCGGATTAGTTCAAAATATGGTGAAGAGCCATAATTAATACCTTAAAAAGATTAAAAAAGAAGACAGAAAATGCTTTTTTTATAAATACATCATCTGAAAAATTAAGAAAATTATGCGATAAATCAATAAATCTAACAAATATGCTAAATAAATTAGAACTAAAAGAATAAAAAATCCGGTATTGTCCGAAAACCATACCGGGAATGTTATTAATATTAAAGATATTCAAAACTATATAAATTTATGTATCTTATTTATTCACTCCTACATAATAACAACAAAACCAAAACATTTATATATTAGTAATGCCTATGATATTTAGCACTAAAAAGAGTGCAGAAGGCAAAATGACACAAAGATTAGAAAAACAACTTGCATTTCCAGGAATGAAACTAGAAGCTATAGCTGCTGCTCCAGAGCCTAAAGCAAAAAAAGGATTAAAACCTAGAACCTATGGCATAATCGGAGCAATAGTATTAAGTGCTACTGTTGGTGCTGCTTGTTATGTTAATAAGGCTTTGAATGATGCAAGTCAAGCAATGATGGGATTCCAAGCTTTACCAGGAAGAATGATAGACCATTTAAATAACTCTTTATATGAAGAAATCTGGAAAACTACAGATTCCGATAAAGAGAAATATCCTTCTAAAAAATAATTATTTTTTTACTTTACTCTTCATAGTATATTTATTTACAATTTCTTCATACAAATCAAAGTCATCAGTAACTGGCAAAAGATACGATGATGATGATGAAGGTTTTTGTCCCAGATACCTATACCATAATTCCTTTAAATGAACCCCTGGCCAAGATGGAATAGGAAACTTACCAGCAATAGTATAAGAGATACTCTCATCAGGTCTAATCAGACTTATATCCAAAACATCCTTCATAAGAGTCTTTTCCTTCTCATTAAGAGTTATTGTGCTTTCCCTACTTCCAGGCATTGAAACAGAAATTGTTGGTGAAGAACCAGGATTATTATTTACTTTAAAGGTATACTTCCCACTACCAACTCTTGAAGATTGTATTTGACTTGCAAATTTTTCAGTTAAGCCATTAACAATTTCTTGCGTTTCAGGAGTTAAATCTCTAGCTCCAAAAATAGGGAAATAAAAAGATTTTGAAAGTTCTTCACTCAACATTTTCCTGAGTTCAGGAATAATTACTTCATTTTTAATCTTAGAATCAGAAGCTACACTCACTCCATCTGAGGGCACATATAAATCAATGTTATAAGAAAAACTAGAGTCTTTCAAAGATTCAACCAAAGAGGATTCAGGAAAAAACCAAGCACCTTGTGTTTTCTTTTTAATCTTGCTTAAATCATCTTTATCAACAACTAATGAAAAGTCCATAGAAGAACCATATTTACCTAAAAGTGTTTGTTTCCCAGCCACAAAATTTGCAGCTTCAACTGTATAAACAATAGCATTTTACTCTAATAACCATTTCCAAAGAGGAATATATTTTATTCTTTCTTTAATTCCAAACCACTCTTCTTCACTTTCGCCTTCATAATCTTCAGTAATCAGAAGAAGATTTTTACATTTAAATTCCTTACTTGCTTTTAGCAATGAACGAATTTCCCTTTGTTTAGTATCAATATCTTTAACACTCAAACAAACCTGTATCAATTGCTTAATTCCTTGATTTTCCTTAACAACAAAATCAACTTCCTCATTTTGTTGGTTTTTCCAATAATAAATGTCCATAAACAAATTTTGTGATTGTTTTCTTTTTAACTCTAAAAAAACAGTATTTTCATAAAGTCTTCCAATGTTTTTAGATAACTTCAGAGATAGTCCAGTAATAAAAGAATTATCAGTAAAATAAACTTTTTTAGGATATTGTGCTTGACTTTTAATTTTATAGGAAAAAATAGGAAGGAAATAGCAAAAATAGGATTCTTCAGCATATCGAGTATAATTTATTATAGTATTCTTTCCAGCGGTTTTACCTTGAGACCTAAACGTATTAACAGTTTTATTAATTGAAAAATGGGTTGTATTTAAAAGGCTTATAAAAAAATCTGATAGCAAACTTTTATTTTTGAGATTATATCTTTCTAAAATATCCTTATTAATTATTGTCCGGAAATAATCTTGAATTATTCTTCTTTTATTCCCCTCAGAATCTGTTAAAACAATTTCAGGAAAACCTCCATAAGTTATATACTCATTTAAAAGATTTTTTATTATGCTTAAATTTCTCTCACTGAATTTTAAATCGTCTTCTATTTTTATATCTTTAAAATCTAAAAATTCCTTGAAACTTAATGGAGATATTTCATAGTCTAATGCTCTGCCTCGTAGTTCAGTAGGTATTTCTTTACTTGATAACTTAGAAGTTGAACCTGAAACATAAAAATCAATATTTTTATAATTATCATAGACTCTTCGTAACCATTTACTCCATTCAGGCATAATTTGAACTTCGTCTAAAAATAAAAAATACTTCTTATTTCCATCTCCATATGTTTTAATCAAAGAAGGTATTAGGTTTGTTAGTGTCTCTGTTTTCCTTTCTATTCTTTCGTCTTCGAAATTAATATAAAATATGTTCTCCTTTCCAAATTTCTCCCTCAAATGATTAATGACCTGAAACATAATATAAGTCTTCCCACATCTTCTAACTCCTGTAAAAGTTACAATTTTCCTCACTTTAGAATTAAAATCTAAATTAGGTATATTTCTCTCCTTTAGCTTAGGAGTCCATATTTCCTGCCATTCTTTAAGTAACATTTCCATAGATTATTCAAACTGACTGATTTTATATACTTTTCGGTCAGTTTAAATTCAATCCCGATCTACTGAAATTCAATCTCTATCTCAATCTTTTTAATATATTTATATCCTTGATTAAGGAATTATTTCCCAATATTATTCACCCCTACGTAATAACAACAAAACCAAAACATTTATATATTAGTAATGCCTATGATAATTATCAAAAATCAGGATAACCTGATAGGATACAAATAAAATGACAAACGAAAATCCAAACTATCAACCAAAATATAACCTAGAGTCAACAGTATATGCAGGTGCAAATATACCCACAGAATTTCCAGAGGTAGTTACAGTTTCAACAAGATCAACTTCTAGAAGAAATCCAAGTAGAAATGCTTCAGGATTAGAAACTGGGCTTATGTCTGAAAAAGGCACAGATGCTTCTGAAACAGATGCTCAAAACCCTTTAAAGAAAAAGTCTTCTCTTGGAAAGCAAGTGTTAATGTATGGGGCAATTGGAATAACAACTCTTGCTTTGATTATTGGAGGGTTAGGATATATGGCATATTTAGAAGCCTATGGAAATTCTATGAGAACTATGAATAATGTATTTGATGGAGTCTCCCAAACACTTAAATAATAATTGATTATTTTGTGTAAGTATTTTTCATGCCAACCTTATCAATAGTAGGGGCAACATTCATCTTTTGTAAAATTTTTAAAGGCCATCTCTTATAAAAAGGTAATTCATTAACCTGTTTTTCAAAAAATTCTTGTCCCAAAAAATGACCTAAATCATTTACCCATAATTCCTTAGCCACATTCCTTCCTATATTCTCCCTCCACAAATCATAATAAGCCTGTGAAGCATATCTAGTTGGAATCATTCCCGGCATATTCCCCTTCCCAAAATCCGGCACCCTCAAACTCGCTTCAAAAACATCCTTAAACAATTTATTTTGAGCAGCATCTTGAATTTCAATAACTGTCCTAGTCATGCTTTTTCCATCGCTAGTTGGAACAGAAGCTACAATTTGTGCATTTCCACTAGGATTATTAACTAACTCAAAATGATACATTCCTCCAAGAGGAAGGTTTTGACTTGTAAGTTTTGAAACAACATTATTAGCAATGCTATCAATCATTGTCTTTGTCCCCTCATTTAATCTACGTTCACCAACTTCTGGAACAATGAATGATTTAGAAATAAGCTTAGTCAATTCTTTTTTTAATATCTCATCATAAGCTTTCTTACCAGATGCCCCAGGAAGACTAAATCCTTCAAAAGGCAAAAACACATCAAGATTCACAGAAAATTGTTTTTGCATAGAACTTTCAATCATAACATCTCTTTGTTTAGATGCACCTACACTTTCAACTTTCTTTCTTACATCCTCCATATCTCTTCTATCAAAAGATAAATAAGAATTTGTAGTTATACCCTTACCAACATCCCCTCCTATCAAATCCCCACTTCTTACAACAGAATTTTCAGTTGTAAAAACTCCATTTGAATCAAGCCCTATTTTCTTTCTTGTTCCAACAAAAATTTCTCCACCAGATTCTACTTTTCCTGCAATATAATCTATTTTAGGATAAGTTCCACTCTGAAGTAAAGTAGGAACTTTTACATCAGTTCCAGTTATTTCAATTACAGCATCTCCAGCCTTAATCTCAAACTTATCTGCATTTATTCCCTCAAGCTTTGAAATATCTCTTAATATTTCTATCTTGCCTGTTCCTCCAACATCAATATTATTTGCATCAAAATTAACAAAATTCTTTTGATAACTTTCTATCTTTATATCTCCTGCATTTTTCTTTAAAGTATCATCAGAATAAAACTTTTTTCTAAACTCACTATAGCTAGCACCCTCCCCATTATTTGCTCTTTCAATCAGACTCTGAACAGTCTTGCCACTCCTAGAATAAATATCAGCCAAATCTCCTTTTCCTTTATAATCTCCAACAATAGGAACCCATTCTTCATCATTCTTTGCAATATGAGTAACATCACCATTCTCATTGAATTGAAGCCATTTCTTAATAGGATTATCAACAGGTGTGCTGACAGCTCCATATGCAAACATTTTCAAGATTAATATTAATTAAATTTTTTTATAGTATACTATTAAATTCTTTTTGTTAAGATTACTTAAATGATAATATTCTATTAAATCCTTCTTTATTTTATTGAATCCTAATTTTTTGGCTAATTGTATTGATGGCAAATTATTTTTGTAAGTTCTAATTATTACAATCTTTATACCCTTTTGCTTAGCATCATTTATTACCAATTCTGAAAGTGTTTTTGCTACTCCTTTATTTCTAAAATTGGGATGCACATTATATCCTAAATTAGCTATTTTTTTAAAACCTTTTAATCTGAATATATTTGCCTGCCCAATAATCTTATTTTTTTAAGCTGAATTTTTGTAGATACATGGTCTTTTCTATTAGGATTATAAGTTACTTTCTTATAATCTTCATTATTCCAATTAGGATATATTAATTTAAATAATTTTTTTATTTCTTTTCTGTCATTTAAACGATACTCCCTTATTTCCCAATTATCTGTAATTAATTTTTTAAATTGTTGTTGTATGTTTTTAGGATATAATTTAATAATTTTATTTTCTAAAAATTTCATTAGCTTGCAAGATAATTTATCTTTTCCAAAAATATTTTTAGTATATGAAAGAGTATTAGCTCGGCATCCACCCCCACATATTTTTATATATTTACATCCATTGCATCCATAATAAATGCTATTCTTTGAAATAAACTCATTCCATCTTTTTGAATTTCTATACCCAAAAATGTTATTTATATTACCTATCTTATAATGTAATGAAGGACAAATTTGAATATCTCCCTTAGGATTAATCGCAATCGAACCAAATTGATAATTACATGGGTGATTAGATAAAGAGCATTCATAAAAAACCTGTTTTTCTTTTAATCTTTCTGATGAAAATAGCCCAACTATATCCATCCTTATTTTATATCTAGATTTTAAATAATATTTAATTAAATTATAAAACTCATTTAAAATAAACTTTAGATTAAGTCTTAAACTATTTTTTTTATAGTTACCTTCGTTAAAGGGTATATCTATATTCCATTGGTCTACTTTTCTTATTTCTAATTCATTTAATAAACTTATCAATTCATTTTTAAGGAGAAATGGAGAAATCGTGGTATTTACAACAGTTACAAACCCCATGTCTCTTATTTTTTGTATTTTGTTAAGTGTATCTTTGAAATCATAATTTCTCACCCTATTATGAGAGTTTAAACCATCTAAACTGATTCGAAAGGTTATTATTTTAGCTTCTTCTCCCGATTTTGAATGATTAATA
>CAYHLB010000068.1:5920-6203 GCA_964357325.1 Candidatus Woesearchaeota archaeon | reverse complement strand
AAATATTTGAGGCACCTAAAATATTAATGAAAATAAAGTTTAATGGTTTAGGTTGGAAGAACAGGGTTTCTCTGAAGAGAGCAACTTATTCAATATCTATAAATAAATTGGTTTGCGAGGGATGTTCTATTGAAAAAGGCGATGAACTATATTCTTATCTTGCTGAGGATGAAAATGGAAGAAAGATTATTGTTATGTTTCTTGATGGAGACAAGAAGGCAGGCAAGAATTGAAATTTAACAAAGAATTTTAAACTTGGAGGAATTGGGAATAACATGGAAAA
>CAYHLB010000068.1:2000-5910 GCA_964357325.1 Candidatus Woesearchaeota archaeon | reverse complement strand
AAAAATAATGCAAGTGAAAGTGAGGATGATACTCATATTGCTATTTTTAATGGTAAATCTATAAGAAGAAAACTTGTTGGAGATAAATGGTATTTTTCAGTTGTGGATATAGTGGGTGTATTGACTGATAGCACTGATCCTAATGATTATTGGTATAGATTGAAAAAAAGAGAGCTTGAATCTAGTGGAATTGAGTTATCGACATTTTGTCGAGAACTGAAATTAAAGGCTGGAGACGGTAAAGAATATGAAACTAATGTGGCAGATACAGAAGGAATTTTTAGAACAATTCAATCAATTCCTTCTAAAAAAGCAGAACCATTTAAAAGATGGTTAGCAAAAGTAGGTTATGAAAGAGTGCAAGAAATAGAAAATCCAGAACTTGCTCAAGAAAGAATGAAGCTTCTTTATGAACAAAAAGGATATTCTAAGGATTGGATTGAAAAGAGACTCAGAGGAATAGCAATAAGGCAAGAGCTTACTGATGAATGGAAAAGCAGAGAAATAGAAAAAGAGATTGAATTTGCAATACTCACTAATGAAATAAGCAAAGCAAGTTTTGGAAAAACAGTTGAAGAATACAAGGAATTTAAGGGATTAAAAAGAGAAAATTTAAGGGACCATATGGATGATTTAGAACTTATTTTTTCAATGCTTGGAGAAGCATCTGCAACTGCAATTACAAAGGCTAGGGATGCTAGGGGACTAGAAGAAAATAAAGTTGCTGCAAGGCAGGGTGGTGAAGTTGCTGGAAATGCTAGAAGAGAATTAGAATCAAAAACTGGAGAAGGTGTTGTTAGTGATGAGAATTTTTTAGATGTTCCTGAAAAGTTAAAGAAAAAGAGAAAGAAGTTAATAGATTCTTATCAAGAAAATAATTGACATTTTTGTGTGTGTTTTTGAGGGTGCAAAAACATGTGTATTGTCTATATAAGTCTTAGATTTTCATTTATATTGGTGATAAAAATGAATATTGGAGAAGCTTTAAGCTTGTTGAAAAAAGAAAAATCTAGATTAGCAAGACTAATATCCCTAAGAAAAGAGAATGTTTATGTTGAAGAAGGTAAAAAAACTGAATTTGATCTTAAAAAACTATCAGAGGATATTGAAAATAAAATAGTGGAAATAAGAAAATTAAAAATAAGGATTCAAAAAACTAACATTAATTCTAAACTAGATAAGGACAATTTGACTATTGCTGAAGCTATTATTAAAATAGGGGATATAAGAAGCAAACTTAATCATTTATCTGGTTTATTTGAAAGAAAAAGAGATCGTTGGTATTTTGATAAAGAAACAAAAGTATATATTGCTCAGTTAGATGAATCTGAAATCGAAGAGCAGATTGAAAAATTAGAATCTGAAAAAAACTTATTAGACAATAAAATTCAGATTTCTAATTGGAATACTGAATTGCTCAATTATTAATTTTAATTCATGCTTATCTATTCTATAGATAAGAGGGCCAATAGACTGAGAGAGTTTAAGAATCAATTCCAAAATGAAATTTGGAGGATGACATCCTAACTGCTGTGAGGTGATGTTTTAAAGATTATAGATTAAAAATTAAGGGTTAATGCTTAGAGATTAAGGCTCATTAATCTTGACTTAATTTTTCTATTTGGCCTTTTATTTAAAGAGATAAATCAAGATGAAAAACAAATGTGTTAAATGCTATGGATTTGGTTGGTGGGCAATAGGTGATTTAGTTCCTATGGGAGAAATGGATGCTAGAGAATATGGGGAATTTATTATTAAATGTCCTTGGTGTAATGCTGGATTTAAAAAAGGAGAAAAATATGGATTATTAAAAAGATTAAAGGAGCAAAAAGATGAAAAATAAAAAATATAAGATAATTCAAGATTGGATTATAAAAAATGGGGCATCAACTTTTGATTTAAAGAATAAAGATATTATACTTTGGGATGGTGGTTTATTTTATATTGAGAAAGAAAAATATAAATCACATAAGATTGTTGGCTATAAAAAACTTAAAAATGGATTTGTAGAAGTTTTATTCAGTAAGAAAAAAATAATTCTAAGAGAAAGATATAAAGCAATAATCTGGTTTGAAGATTTAGATGAAACTATTAATTACTTTATTAGGATGAAGAAAATGTTGAATAGATTGGGATATCGCACAGGCCATAAATCCCATAAAATTACCCCTCATTTCACCTAAACACAATATTCTTTCCTTTTCTAAAAATTTAATCACTCTTTTCCTTTTCCAATTCATTGAGATATTCCTTTATTCTCTCAATGATTTGAGGTATGACGAACTTCTCAATGCTGCTTGTGAATATTTCTTTGAGTGATGAGTGTTCTGAAAGATAATATTTGTTTTCTGTTTTGTCGATTATCATGTAATCTCTGAGGCGCTTTAATTGTCTTCTGATGTTTGATTCAGCAAGGCCTTTCATGTCAAGGCTATATGTCTTTCTTAGTTCTTCAACTTTCTTGCCAATGTCATCGCTTGTGAGTTTTTCCTTTGATTTATTTGCTTCAATTAAAACCATGAGAATATCAACTATGATGTCTCTAGAATCTCCAAGCTGCAGCAAACCAAGAGAAAGGCAGATTTTTCTAACAAGCTCTCTTTTCTCTAAATTTAGGGGTTTTTCATATTTTCTAAGTGTTATTTCAGCAAGCGGTATGTCTTTCATATTTTTCTCTTTTACAATTATTAAGGAGAATTAATAATATATAAAGCTAATTAAAATACGCCCTTTAGCTTATTCTTCCTTGCTATCATTATACATTACCAATATAAGATAAGTATTTAATGATATAAATGCTTATAAATTAAATTCATCTGTTGATAAAAGAAAATGGAATTGATTTGTTTTGTTGGTACAGGGGAAGGAACTTGGGGACAGGTTGCAGGTGTTATTAATAGAGGGGATTGGGATTCTATAATTGTTATTGGAGATGAATTTGCAAGAAAATTCAATGTTGAAAAAGATTTTGAATTTATTGAGATAAAAGCAACTGGAATTGTTGATTTAAAGGAAGAAATATTAAAAAAGCTTCAGGGAAAAGTTAAAGGTACTGAAGTCGCGCTTTCTATTGCAAGTGGCAATGGAAAAGAGCACATGGCATTAATTTCTGCATTATTATCTCTGCCTTCTGGAATTAGGTTTACTGCATTAACAAAAGACGGAATTGTTTTTATGTAAAAAAGATTTTAGTGGTATAAAATAAATAAAAAAATTAAAAATATAAATAAAAGCAGAATGCTTAAAAAAATCAGATTACAATTTTTTCTTCTTTGCTGCTTTTTTCTTTTTCTTTGCTGCCATTTATTGATCCCCCTTTATAAAATATTCATTTTTATTGAATACTTAATTAATTATAGTGTAAAATATATTTAAATGTTTTTATTACTGAAAATCTGTAACAATTTCCCGACGATAAAATTTTCATTTTTTATAAAATATTTTAAAAAAATTTAGGAAAAATATTTTTTTGCTGTTTTTTTAATAAAAATAATTTTTGATTTCAAATTTATTTTTAAATTGAATGAAGAATTTTATTAAAAAATATATAAAAGAAATTAGGATTATTAAAAAAAACTTTGAAAATTTAACCAGAAAGGTTTAAAAACCTCTTTTGGATGAGATATTTAATCGTTACAGGAAATTTTAATTTCCTGTCTGTGAAAAACTTATGTTATTTCACAAGACTACATCAGTCAGCTCTAATTTTCTGGAGTTTGATTGCATAGGTAGGAGAAGAATAATAGCGAATTACAAATTGTAATAATAAAGATTAGCTATTATGAGGAAGAACTAATATGGCAATTGAAGAGAACTTTTTAAAAGCAATACAGGAATTAAGAAAAACAAATGCTAAAAGGAAATTTGATCAAACAATTGATTTAATTGTGAATCTAAAGGATTTTGATGT
>CAYHLB010000068.1:0-1990 GCA_964357325.1 Candidatus Woesearchaeota archaeon | reverse complement strand
TTTGATGTTAGGAGAGAAGCTTTTAGCTTATTTATTCAAACCCCTTGCCTTGTTAAGAAAAGAAAGGTTGCTGGATTTTTTGAAAAAAAATCAAAGGTGATTGATAGTTTTATAAAAGAGGAATTTCCAAATTTTAAGGAAAAAAAGGATTTGAAAAAATTAGTTGGGAACTATGATTTCTTTGTTGCAAATGCTAAACTAATGCCAGCTGTTGCTACATCATTTGGAAGAACTCTTGGACCTGCTGGAAAAATGCCATCTCCTCAGCTTGGAATTCTTGTTTCTGAAGAAGAAAATGCTATTAATGATGCTATTAAGAAAATTAATCATACTGCAAAAATAAAAGTTAAAGAACCTAGTATCAAAATCCCAATTGGACTTGAATCATTGAGAGATGAGGACATAGTGAAAAACTGTGTTGCAGTGTATAATAAATTAATTGATACTCTTCCTAGGAAAAAAGATAATGTAAGAAATGTTAAAATTAAATTTACTATGTCAAAGCCAGTTCTAGTGGAGATTTAAATGGTCGAGGGAAATGCAATAAAGATAAAGAAAGTAAAGGACTTGGCTGAAAGAATAAGCAAGGCAAGAAGTCTTATGGTTGTTTCAATTAAAGGACTTCCTTCTAAACAATTTCAAAATATTAAAAAATCAATAAGAGAAAGTGCTTTTATTAAAGTTGAAAAAAAGAATATTTTACTTAGGGCTATTAAGGAATTAAAAAAAGAATCTGCCCTAGGTCTTGAAAAGCATATAAGTGATAGTTGTGCATTTGCAATCTCAGATTTAGAGGGATATGAACTTGCAGGAATACTTTCAAAAAAGAAAACTCCTGTTTTTGCAAAAGCAGGACAAACTGCTCCAACTGACATTGAAGTTAAGGAAGGTCCTACTGATTTAGTTCCAGGTCCTGCAATTTCAGAACTTGGTGCTCTAGGAATTCAAATTTCAGTTGAAAATGGGAAAATCGCTATAAAGAAAGATAAGGTTATTATTAAAGAAGGAAATGTTATTAGTGAGGGGGCTGCAGCTGTTCTCATGAAACTAGGAGTTCAACCATTTTCAGTTGGACTTAGTCCTGTTGCTGTTTATGATCTTAAGGAAGAAAAGATTTTCACTGAGCTAGTAATTGATTCTGATGCAGCTGTTGTAAGATTAAAAGAAAGTGCAGGAAGGGCACTTGGATTTGCTCAGAAGATTAAATATTATTGCAAGGAAACAATTGGCTATTTCTTGGCTAAGGCAAACATGGAAGGAAAAGCACTTGAAAGTAAAACTCAATTAAATTCAGGAGAGGGTGCATAATGAATACTCAAGAATTATTAGAAAGATGTTATGCACATGAGGAATCTGCAAATCATCATTGTGCTCGTGCATTATGCAGAGGAGATGTTCATTTTGCTATACAATGTAATGAATTAGCTTATAGGGCAGTAATTGGTAGATATTTAATATCGCCTTTTAATAGATTATTTCCAAATTCTCTAAAAGAAAGACAAAAGGCATTGGATGATTTAGAAAGAATTGGAGAAGAATATGAATTAATTTCTGCTCAATTAAATTCAAATGGAGGAACAGCTTAAAAATGGAATACATTTATGCAGCTCTACTTTTGCATAAGGCTGGAAAACCTGTAAATGAGGAACATTTACAAAAGGTTATTCATGCAACTGGTGCGACAGTGGACGAAAGCAAGATAAAGAGTCTTGTTGCTAGCTTAAAAGGTGTTGATATAGATGCGGAAATTGCAAATGCAGTTGTAGCAAGTGCAGCACCAGCAAGCGGGTCAACAGGTTCAAAACCTGCAGAAGAACATAAGGAAGAAAAGAAGCCAGAAGAATCAACAGCAGGTTTAAGTTCTCTATTTGGTTAGAGCTTTCTTTAAGAAAGAAACTTCGGAAAGAAAACCGAAATCCAAATGGAGATAAACTTAATCATAGATTGATTAAGAAGATCTGCTGTAAATGTAGTTAAAGCTGTTGCGCCA
>CAYHLB010000067.1:0-6263 GCA_964357325.1 Candidatus Woesearchaeota archaeon | reverse complement strand
ATTTTTTGCCGCGGCAAAAAACCTTTAGGGTGTGGTGGCACATTGTTTTTTTGATTTTTGTTATTTATCAGGTAATTAGGGCAATTATTGGAGGAACATGGGCTACAGAGAATATAATTGTTGCTGCACTTGGGATTATTATGGCAGGACTGTTTGTAATTGTAGGGTTTTTGATTAATCAAAGTAAGTCAATCGGGGTGCTTGAAGAGAGAACAAAAAATATTGGAGATAGTCTTATCAAGCTTGGCAATGATTTTAGGAATCATACTTTTAATAAAAAAATTACTTAAAATTTGCTATTTCCACAGTAAGCTGTGGAGTATTTATCGCAAATTTTTTGCCTTCAGCAACCAGTAATTTTAGTCTTTCCAAATCTGCTGCAGCAAGCTGCGAGGTATTAAACCCAGATTTGAAAATAAAAGATAATTTTATATTCTATTGATTCTATGAACTATTGATAGTAAGTTCATTAAGGATTTAATGAAGAGAAAGGGCTTATAGTTCAGTGGCAAAACAACTCTTTGACGTGGAGTGGTCCCAAGTTCGATTCTTGGTAGGCCCATATCTCCCTTGGGAACCCAAGTTCTGAAACAACTTCTTATTGGTTATGACTCTTTATTTGTCCAACAGAAAATTGTTTTCTTGGCATACCCATTTTTATTAATAATTTATAAAATATAAATTTAATTTGATAATGTTTATATATGCTATTTTGTTATTTATTCTATGAAAAAAAGAGGGCTGAAAAATATATTTTCTAATAGGGCGCAAATTTCTCTATTTATCATAGTTGCAATCATTTTATTTGCAGGAATTGTTGGATTTTTTTTATTAAAAGGAAGAAGTGTTGAAACTCCTGTGCCTGCTGAATTTAGACCTGTTTATGATTATTATTTGAGTTGCATTGATGCTGATACTTATAATGGGGCAAGATTGCTTGGGCAGGGAGCTGGATATTTAGAGAATCCTAGTTTTTCTCCTGGAAGCGCATATATGCCTTTTTCATCTCAACTTAGTTTTATGGGATTTGGAGTTCCTTATTGGTTTTATATTGCTGGAAATGGTGTTAAAAAGGAACAGGTTCCTACAAAGGAAAATATGCAGGTTCAACTTAATAATTTTTTAATTAGAAATGTTGGCAGATGTGATTTTAGTGTTTTAGAAGAGCAGGGTTATTCTATTATTCTTGGAGATGTAAATAGTGCTGAAACAAAAATAAATTCTGGTTCTATTGATGTTAAAATTAAGCAAGATATAATTATAAGCAGAGGAAATTCAAGTTGGCTTGGAAGTGTTCATAGTAAGGGAGTGAACTCAAATCTAGGTGGGCTTTATGATTTAGCTAGAAAAGTTTATGATTTTGAAAAACAGGAATATTTTTTAGAAGATTATGGAATTGATACTTTAAGGTTGTATGCTCCGGTGGATGGTGTTGAAATAAGTTGCAGCCCTAAGCTATGGAATTCTTTTAATGTTAGAAATGATTTAATGAATGCTTTAGAGGCAAATGTCCCTCAAACAAAGATTAAGGGAGATTATTATGTTTTAAAAAATGATGATAATAAGTATTTTGTTAAAGATATTGGAGAGAATATTGGGAGTAATGTAAACTTTATTTATTCTAGAAATTGGCCAATGAGAATGGAAGTTTGGCCTTCTGAAAATGGTGTTATGAAGGCAGATCCGGTTGGTTTACAACAGGGCTTAGGGATGCTTGGTTTTTGCTACATACCTTATCATTTTGTTTATGATTTAGGATATTCTGTTATGATACAAGTTTATGATGATGAAAGTGAAATATTTCAGTTTCCATTAGTTGTTTATATTGATAAAAATAAACCCAGAGCTGCTCCTAATGGAAGCAGTGCAATGCCTAATGCTGTTCAGGAATTATGCCAACATAAATTATCTAATAAAACTATTTCTACATATAATGCAGGGTTGCAACCTATTGAAGCAGATATTAGCTTTAAGTGTTTTGATACGCAATGTGATATTGGCAGAACTAAAATGGATAATAGTGCTGCTGTATTTAGTGGAGGATTTCCACAATGTGTAAATGGATTTATAATTGCAAATGCAGAAGGTTATCAGACTAAGAAGTATTTAGTTACAACACTTGAGGAAAATAATATTCAGATTGTACTTGATAAAAAATATAAGGTTGCACTGGATTTGAAGAATGGTGCAAAGACTCCTGAATTTGCAATTGTCACTTTTACAAAAAATAATAATACAATAACTGTTGCTTATCCTGAACAAAAAACAGTTGATTTAACAGAAGGGCAGTATGAAGTAAAGGCATATGTTTACTCTTCTTCGAATATAAATCTTCAAGGAACAACTAGTCAAAAATGTGTAGGGGTTCCAAAAGCAGGATTTTTAGGAGTATTTGGATTTAATGAAGAAAAATGTTTGGATGTAGAAATTCCTGATCAAACAATTGAGCAGGCTGTTTCAGGTGGTGGAAAGCAAATGCAATACATTACTGAATCTGAATTACAAGGTGCAAGAAAAATAGTTATTTCTAGTGAGGAGTTTAAAACTCCTACAAAACCTGAGGATCTTCAAATAAATTATAATCTTGTTGAAACAACTGGATTGGGAATAAGTTTAGAGAAATGAAATTAAAATTATCAATGATTTTTGGAATCTTATTATTTGTTATAGGAATTAATTGTTATCTTGTTTTTGGAGAGGTTGTTAATCCTGCTTTTACAGGAGGAACAAATCCTTATTCTGGAACTAGTGGGGGGTTTAGTGGAACAAATCCTAGTGTAGGTTCAGGATATTCTGGAACAACAGGAACTTATTCCGGAACATCAGGCAGATTTAGTGGAACAACTAGTACAGGAGGTTTTGATTCTGGTTTTGGAGGAATAAATGTTCAATATACTAATCCTAGCAATGGAGGAAGTTATGCTTATACAAATCCAAGTCAGTATTGGGGAGATTATGGTAGGGAGAATTGCAATGCTAGGCAGGATATTTTTATGCAGATATTACCTTTTGGTTGCAGTCCTGCTGTTGTTAGGAGTGATTTATTAGAGGAACAGAATGTTCCTGTTTTTTGCAAAGTAATGTCTATTCAGGCAAATCCTTTGATTGATATTTCTAGAATAAGAAGCATTAGTTTTACAGGCAAATATCCTCGAGGAGTTTCAGGAGTTAGTTATTATCCTTCAAGGGCTGCATTGGTTGGAAATAATTATGGTTTAAGAAATATTGAAAGCAGTCCTGTGAATACTGAAATGGGTTATTTGGTGATTGTTCTTTCAAGGCAACCTATTGAAAGCAATATGAGTGATTATGTTGAGGGAAATATAACTGCAAATGTGGACTATGATTCAGAAGGAGCTTATGGGATTGGGCAGAGTAATTATTATTTAAGTGAAATGAGTGATGAAGATTGGCAATCAAATTATAAGCAATATGGTTTTTGGAATGGTAAGGGATATATTAGGGCTGAATCAATTGAAGCTGATAAAGCAATGATTGGAATTTATAGAAGTGATAATACAAAGGTTTCTGAGGTTACTTTGAATAGGGGGGCGACTTCTAATGATATTTATTTACCTGGATTTTATTGTGCAGCTGGACTTAATGTTAGATTAGAGGGAATTAATGCTCCTGTTGAAAGTGCTTTGTTGCAGATTAATGATAAGCAGGTTTGGGTTTCAAAGGGCGATAGAATTTTAGATAATGCTTGCAGTATTGTAGACCTTAAAACAAGTGTTGCAGGCGGAGGAAAGGTTATTTTGAATTGTCCTGGAAAAAATGGAAAAATTGAACTTTCTTTGACTCCTGGAAGTGCTAATTTTATTGGAGGATTTGGAAATTCCAAATTTGCAGTTGGAGATAAAATAAATGAAGAACAAAAAGTTTATCTTGCTTATCTTGGAAATGATGTTGATGGAAGAAAATTTGCAGTATTGGTCAGAGATGGTTTTTTAGATACTTCAAATGAATTTGCTGATAAAGGAGTGTATGATGTGATTGATAAAATAGCTGGAAAAACAAATAAAAATATTTTTGATTTAAGGAATTTAATAAAATCAGGTGTTGAAAACCAATATATTAAAAAATTGTCTAATGTTAAAAAAGAAGAAATTAAGGGCAAGGTTGAAGTTTATACTTTAGGAGAAAATGAAGAAGCTTTTGGATTTAAATTAGACAGTGTTTTAATTGCGACAGATAGTAATTTTATTACAAGTGATTCAAGTGCAAATCAGAAATTATCTATGGATTATTATCAAAAGGCTATTAAATATTATGAAGACCTTGCTAGTTTGTATCCTTCTGAGAAAAGATATGAAGGAGAAGATAGCTATGCTGCGCTTGGGCTTTATGAAGCTGGAAAATTATCAAAAGCATTTAATTTTAATGCAAAAGCACAGGGTTATTTTGAAAAATTAGTTAGGAATTATCCTGATTCAAGTGTTGCTAGTATGATTTCAAATGAAGCTGCTGGTTTGATGAGATATGATACTTCTAAATCCAAGTCTTCAATAATGATAAATAATCAACAATATCTTATTGATTTATTGGATTTTAAAAAACCAAATAGAAATCAATTAGGAGCTACATTATTGATTGAAGGCAAAGAAATTCAGTTAGGACTTAATGAGATTCATACTATTAATAGGGATGATGAAATATTTAGTATTCAAGTGAATGAACTTAAAGATGATTATGTTATATTAAAATTAGATAGAATTATTGGTAAGAATAGAAGTGTTACTAGAACTGAAAGACTTATGAATAACAATGGCCAGGTTAATTTTGAGGGTGTAAATATTAAACTCTTGAATGTTAATTTAGATAAACAAGCAAAAGTGATTCTTATTCCTAAATCTTTTGGAACAAGGGCGCAGTCTAATTTTTCTTTTAAGATTGGAATTGAAAAAAGAGGGATAAAACTTAGCACTGAACAATCTAAGGCAATGCTTGAGAGTTTAACAAAGAGTTTGAAACAATGGAAAGATTTGAATGATAAACTAGGAAATGTTGTGAGAGTAATGAAGGGAGCTTGTTTTGCTACTTCTGCAATACTTACTGCTAAAACTTACTTAGAAGGGCTTAGTGGTGATTCAATTGCTAGGGGAACAATAATGACTGGAAAGAATGGTTGGAATGAAGTATGTGAAAAATTAGTTGGTGAGAAAAAATATTCAACACTTCAGCAATGTTTATTGGATAAAACTAGTGATATTGATAAGGATGTTAAAATTTATGGAAGGGAAATTGAAAAAACAAATAATATTATGAAAGGAATACAAGATTCTGTTGGAAGGACTAAGACTGATCCTCTTGATCTTACTGGGCAAGTTGATTCAAAAAAAGTTGAAGCAGAGTTTAAGAAAAAATTTGATGAAATGTGTAAGAGTGCTAGTGGAAGTGTAACTCTTCCTGATAAGGATAGGACTGTTGTTCCATTTGCAGGTGAAAATGGAATTTGTGGAATGGGAAATATGACTCATGAGCAAAGAAGGGAAATTTATACACTTTATAATACTAGAAATGCAGGAGGAAGTTCTGTTCTTCAAGATGTTACAAATAAAGAACTTGGAAAAACTGTTTTAATCTCAAAGACTCATGAGGATGCGAGTAAGGCTGAGAATATTGCAAGGCAAAATTCAAAGGATTTTAATCTAAATATTCAGAGTATTGTTCCTGCTGGAGATTCAATTACAATGGCTGATGTTAAGAGAATTGTTAAATCAGATAGCACTCATCCAATCTATAAAAACTTTAAAGAAGGAAGTTATGTTATAAGAGTGTTTATTCCTCCTAAGAAGAGTTTTGGAAATAATTTTTATGAAGCTGAAGCAAGTGTTGCTGGAAAAGAAGTAATTGTTGAGGTCAAGGAAGCAAAAGGTGCTAAAGGAACTTATTTAATTGTAGATAAAATGTATACTGTTGATGGACAGGAAGTTTCTGGTGAAGCAGGTGTTAGTGTTAAAAATTATTTAAGTTTAGCTGGAATTTCTAGAATAAAACAAACAGATAATAAAGCATATCATAATTCAATGAAGGATGTTGATAAATTAATTGTTAAATATTTTGATAGAGCTCCTTACAAAGGGCTTCCTGCTGAAATTCCTTTAGATGTTAATGAAGGTTGGTATATTGAGATGACATATGTGCTTAGTGGTTTTGGAAAACCTTATGATGAATCTGGAAGGCCTGTTAATTTTTATATTTGCAATGTTGGTGAAAATGGGCTTATTGAATTTAAGCAGAGCGGAGATGATATTTGCAGA
>CAYHLB010000066.1:0-6284 GCA_964357325.1 Candidatus Woesearchaeota archaeon | reverse complement strand
ATTTATAAAAACTTGTTCTTCAATTGAAGATATTTTTGCAAAGTTAATTCAATTAGAATATCTTGGAGACACTTCTGTTTGTGATGTAAAACCAAATGAAGAACAAATGAGAGAAGTAAGGTGCAATATTTTAGGAAAAAGAAGAAGGGCCAGACATTTTCAATCAAGAATGGATTTTATTGACACTGCAATGAGGGATGGAAAATTAATTGAAATAATACCTTTGTATGAAGATGAAATAAAAAAAGGTGAAATTCCTGTTGGAGATGAATTCTGCTCTAAATGTGGATTTAAGACTGTTCTAAGTGGTGCAAACTGCAGAAAATGCACTAATTGTGGTGAAGCTGGTGGATGCGGTTAATGAATCTTTCATAAAACAATAATAATTATAAATATAGACTGATTTTTAGAGATATGACTAAGTTAATACTTGCGACAACTTCTAAACCTAGAGAGAGATTATTTTCTACACTTGGGCTTGATTTTGTTTGTGAAGCAAGTGGTGTTGATGAAGATGCTGTTCTGAATAAACCTGAAAGTCCTCAACAATTAGCAAGATATCTTGCTAAATTAAAATCAGAGGCTGTTGCTAATAGACACAGTTCTGGAATTGTTATTGGGCTTGATACTGTTGGACAATATATTGGTGGAACTACAAGAAATCCCTGGGAAGAAACTCTTGAAAAACCTAAATCAAAAGAAGAAGTTTTTGAAAGACTCAAAACTTTATCTGGAAAAATTCATTATTTATTTACTGGGATTCATATTATTAATATTGATAATACACAAGTATTGAGAAATATTGTTCAAACAAAAGTCTTTATGAGAAAATTAGGTGAAGATGAAATAAACAAATATCTTAATCAAGTTCCTTTATGTGACAGAACAATGGGATATGAACCTATGGCCAGTTATAGTGCTACATTTGTAGAAAAAATAGAGGGAAGTCCAAGTAATTTTAATTTTGGGTTTCCTGTTGAAAGAGTTATGCCAATGCTTTTTGAAATTGGCTATAGAATCCCTGAATAAAAATAGTGGTAATTTCCTATCCACAAAGATTTATTAATGGATTTTTTATCTAATTTGGATGGTAACAAATAACTTAGATAAAATATTTGATTTTCTTCATGTAGTTGGAAATCTGAAGAAAACAAAGAGGTATGAAAATTATGACATAGAAGCTGATTCTAGTGCAGACCATTCCTGGAGAGTTGCTTTAATGACTTTTATTATTGCTGAGGAAATTAATCTTAATTTAAATGTTTTAAGGGCTGTTAAAATTGCTCTTGTTCATGATTTGCCTGAGGCAATTACTGGAGATATTAATTATATGAAAATAGCAAATGGCGAAGTTTCAAAAAAAGATAAGGAAAAAATGGAAAAAAATGCTATGGAAAAATTTAAGAAAATGCTTCCTAAAAAAATAGGAAAAGAAGTCTATGAATTATGGGAAGAATATGAAAATGGAAAATCAAAAGAGGCTTTGTTTGTTAAAGCCCTTGACAAAATTGAAACAATGAGTCATGCTATTGAAAATGGAATTAAACATACTGATTTAGATGTTATTGCAACCTATAGCAATAAACATGTTAATAATTTTATTCAATTAAAAGAAGTTTCAAAAGTTTTGAAGAGAAGATTGAAAAAAGAATTTGAAAAAAGAAAGCTTGTTTGGAAAAAAGAATATGATGAGTGATGTTTCTATAATATATTTTATTTTATAAGCATGTTTATAAATTAATTTAATTGATGTTTATAATAAAAATGGTGAATGTAATTGATCCTAAAGTTGAAGTTGTTGACTATGGTCCTAAGAGGGTTATTGATAATTTTTTAGAGGTTCCTTTTATGGAAACAAATTGTGGGGAGATTGTAATTCCTAGAAGTTATTTTAGTTTACAGGATGGAAGATTAGTTATTCCTCAAGATAGGTTGGTTCCTAGAAATGTAATGACTCCTGATGAACTTATTTATGGTGCTGCTGGAATCACATTTAAAGATACTGATTTTCTCGAGCAAGCTATTTCTCAAATGCAAGCTGACAATATTACTGATGAACAAATAACAGACAGTCTTATTGCAAGTGTTGGAGGTGGCCATGCCTCTCTTGCAACAACTCCCGGGGTCTGGTTTGCAATTAAAGGAAATGCTTCAAAAATGGTTGACTCAATGTTTACAGGAGCTGTTTATGAAAGTGCATTAATGCCTTCTGGAAGAAGAATTCCAATTGCAAAGGACCAGATTGTTGTTCCTAGAGGAATTTTTGAAAGAGGGGGAGAAGCTTCTAATTTGTACATGAGAACTTCTGAGGCAAATATTGATGCCTATGAAAAATTAATGGCTGAGGGAGTTCCAAAAGAAGAAGCTGCAAAAATTGTTCAGTATGGACATAGGGGGGTGGATTTATTGCCATGCCTCTTGAAACAATTGTTTCATTTGCAAGAAATTTCAAAGATAATCCCAAAGCATTTCCTGTGGAAGGAGCTGAAGTATTAAGGCAGGTAGAAGATTTCATTAGTGAACATGGTATGGAGAAAACTTATTTTGGAAGAGTCAATGCTCCGAGAGAAGGGTTTCCTAATCCGGGAATCTTTCATTATCATAATAATTTGACCAGGATTATTGAATCAGATCAAGATGGTGTAACAAATCATCCAATAATCACAGATGAAAGCTATACTTTAAGTCAAGAGGGAATGAAAAAAATAGTAGAATTTTTAAGAAGAAGACAGGAAATATTTTCTTCTCCTGAAAGTATTGAAAAAAATTGGAAACAGGCACTTTCACAATTGAATGAAATAGTAAACGAATATAACAATGGCATTTCTACAACAACAGTTTCAAATAGTCCTTGGAGAGTTTGGGGTGAAGTAAAGAGACATAGAACTCTAAGACAATCTGCTGAAAGTATCTATAGGGCAATAGATAGAGCACTAGGAGTTGTTCAAAAAACAGGGAACTCGGTAAGAGAAGGTAGAGCTGAACAATTAGGAAATCTTGCTGATGAATATAGTGCTATTTTTTCAATGCCTCCTGCAATTAAAAAAGATTCTGAAAAATTAAAATATTGGTTAAACAGAGTTGTTGATTCTGTTGAAACATATGACAAGTTAAAACAAATGGGAATTTCTGAGAGTGATGCTGTTCATGTTATTCCTAGGGGGATAAAAATTGGAATTGAAAAAAAGTTTGATTTTTATAATGCTACACTTGGTTATTTATCTTTAAGGCTCTGCAATACTTGTGAACCTGAAATGAGAAGGACAAGCGAACAGGAAAGAGAATTAATGATGCAAAATCAAATGCCTGGAGAAGTTAAAGCATTACTTACTCCAAAATGCAGTTATGTTGGATTTTGCCCTGAAGGAAGTTATAAAAGATGTTGTGGGAGAGTAAGATCAGAAGTTCCTGATTATAGCGAGGAGCAACACACACGAATGCAACAAAAAAGAAAAACAGAAATCCTTAATGAAATACAAGGAGGTAAAAAATGACAATCAAAATACAACCAATAAAAAGTTTAGATGAACTTCAAGTTGGAGATGTTGTAGATATTAGGGGAATTATTGCTGGAGGGCCTCATATAGTAGAAGCAATAGGAGATGTACCTCAACATGAAAGAGAAGTTGTTTTACATCCTATTCATTGTTCAGAATGTCCTGATTCTGAAATTTATTATCACAGAACAGTTTTAAATAATCCACTAAATATGGATGGAGATATTTCAATCTCAATAACAAGAATGAACAAGCATGATTATGCTGGATAGAAATATACAGGAATAAGAAGGATTGATGACCATTAAATATAAAAAAGAATTTGTTTTAAGATGTTAGAAAAAATGGTGCAAGAAATTCCTGGAAAAATTAAGTTGTTACATCCTGATGCAAAAGTTCCAACTTATAATGATGAGTATGCTGCTGGATGTGATATTTATTCTATTGAAGACTATGAATTTCAACCCGGAGAAACTCATAAAATAGGTACAGGTATTGCTATTGAAATTCAAAGTGGGAAGGTTCTTCTTTTATGGGATAGAAGTGGAATGGGTTCAAAGGGAATCCCAAGATATGCTGGAGTTATTGATTCAAATTATCGAGGAGAGATTAAAGTTGTACTGCATAATTCTACAGATAAACCATATAAGGTTTCTAAAGGAGATAAAATTGTCCAGGGAATTTGCCAAGATTATTATAGAGTTATGTGGGAAGTTGCAACTGAACTTAGTGATACTGTTCGCGGAGATAGTGGTTTTGGAAGTAGTGGAAAGTAGGTTATATAAGGAATAATTTAAATATCCTTTACCATATATATTATCATGAAAAAGATGGTAAAGGATAAACACTCACAGAGTGGGATTATTGCTGTTGTTTTGATAATATTATTAGTTCTTGCTGGAGTTGTTGTTGTTTGGAATGTTGTTTATGGTCTGATTAAGAAATCCTCTTCTGAAGTTCAAATAGATACAATGATTAACAGAGTTGAAGTGGCAAGCACAAAATTTTATGCAACAGGAAGAACCCTTATAAATGTTAAATCAAATGCTCAAACAGATATAAATAAAGTAAATATAATTCTTAATTTAAAAGGGGGGGAGAGTAGGATTATTGAAAAAAGTATTACCATAAGACCTATGGAAACAATTCCTATGATTGTTTATTCTAATGAAACAAATTTGAGCAATTCTCAAATAATCAGTATTTCTGCTGTTCCTGTGTTTGGAAGTAAACTTGGTATGGAAGCAAAGGAAACTTCTCCTCAACTTGATTCTAATGGAAATAGGATTCTTGATTCTCCTGAGGGAATTATTTCATGGTGGAAGTTTGATTCAGATGCAAGAGATAGTGTTGGAAGGAATCATGGGACAATGTATGGAAATGCAAATATTCAAAACAGTGCATTAGTTTTAGATGGAAGTGGAGATTATGTAGAGACCTCAGTAATAAGTACTCTTGGAAAAAGTGAGAGTGCTTCTCTATGGATTAAACATGCTCCTGGTGGTAGTGACTACGTATTTTTTTGCCAAGATTGGACAAGAAGATTATATGGGGATGTGTGGGTTTTTGTAGACAATAGTAATATTTATTATTATCCTTCAGCTAATGGGGTAAATGACGGAAATTGGCATCATGTAGCTTATACTATTGATGGAACCAGAATCATATCTTATATTGATGGTGTCAGTAAGTCTACAAATAATCTTAACGGAAATTATATGAGAGATATAACTGGATATTGGTGGTTTGGACGTCTTTGTGGAGGAAGTTCATGCTCGTATTACTTTAATGGCAATATAAAAAATGTCATGATATTTAACAAAACTTTATCTGCTGATGAAATAATGGGAACTTATTTAAATCAAAAATAGACTCCTCAAGTAAAACTGGATTTTAAATGGATTGGAGCCTTCTTAAAAGAACCCTCGGGAAGAACTGGATTTTGAATTACAATAAATCTTTCAGAAAGGTTTATTAATGACTTTATTTTGGATTTTATATGAATTATTTTCTAGGAGAAGGGAAGAGATTAGGATGTATAATGGATAACGAATGCTCAGAAGTTGAAGTTAATTGCGAAGAATTCAATGAAATCATTAAAAATAATGAACATGTTGTTGTAAATTTTTTTGCTGAATGGCATATGCCATGTTTAATGCTTACACCGGTTATTGAGGATTTAGCTTCTGAACTTAGTTATGTTAAATTTGTTAAAGTAAATATTGAGGACAATGAACAATTAAAAGATACTCATAAAGTTAGCACAATGCCTTGCGTTATAATTTTTAAAAATGGCCAGGAAATTTCAAGAGTTATTGGAAGCCATGCAGCAGATATTTTAGAAGAAAAGTTAAGGAATTGTTTGAGTTGTTAATCTAGGAAGTTACAGAAAATCATCGATGATTTTCTGTCCTTTTGAAAACAAAGTTTTACAAAAGTTCTCAAAAATATCTTATATTTTTGGTAACTTCCAAAACAAGATTTAGGAAGTTTTTTAAACCAAATTCTTCTATGAATTTTATTGTATTAATTAAATTAAAGTTTAATTGATATGTATTGCTACGGGGACGTAGCTCGCATTCCCATCTTGGAAATTATAGAAAGATAGTCAAGATGAAAATGCTCACTCGCATTCCCATCTTGGAAATTATAGAAAGATAGTCAAGATGAAAATGCTCACTCGCATTCCCATCTTGGAAATTATAGAAAGATAGTCAAGATGAAAATGCTCACTCGCATTCCCATCTTGGAAATTATAGAAAGATAGTCAAGATGAAAATGCTCACT
>CAYHLB010000065.1:0-6386 GCA_964357325.1 Candidatus Woesearchaeota archaeon | reverse complement strand
CTCATCAAAAAAACCCATCATAATTATGGCTGAACAATCAATATTCTGTTTAACTCCTGCTATACAAGATAGTTCTGGATTTTCATCTTCTACAGCAGGCTGCCATGTACCGTCCCAAATTAATTCCTGATATCCGCCCCCATCCTCGCAATGGTCTGCTAAACTTACTAAGTCCCAAGTGCAAGTTCCAACAGGAGTCTCTGTTATTGTGCCATCAGGTTCATTGCAAATAATCTCTCCAATATTACGCACAACACACTTACTATCACTGTTTGGATCCCAAGAACAATCACAATCAGTTTTATTATAACAAACACTTCCATCATCTTCAGTCCAACTTTCCCCATCAATTCCACATGTTTCTCCAATAGTTTCAAGAGTCGTTATAGCAGCAAAAACATTACCATCTCCTTCACCATCTTCATCATCATCACCTATGCAAGAACTTTCACTCTCTTTATAATCACTGCAATATTCTTTGCCATTATACTTACAATAATACCTGTCACTATTCCAAATATCATCATGAGGATAGAGCTCATTAGGCTCGCAACTATATCTATTTGGACAACAATCAGTATATTCTACTCCAGTTGCCTCATCAATTCCATTTTCATTATAGCAATTTCCATTTTCTCCAGTAGCATTTCTAAGAACAGGTATGCTTGGAGTCTCATAATTAATCCACTGAGCATTGGCCCCACTATTCCACCTATGGCAAAGCATCCCCCCCTCTACACTAACGCTAAATCCAACACTTCCACTTAAAATATCAGGGTCTTCAACACTTAGTGCAAATGGAATTAAAACCAAAATTCCTAATAAAAATATTACTATTATTTTTCCTCTTTTCATATTATTCATTTTCACTTTTTAGATATATTAACGCTTATCTCCAAACCAATATCATGTTTTCCTCCCTGCGGAAATGGTTTTTTAAATGGAGAAGCATTAGTTGGATAGTCATATTCTGGATTTGTAGTTCCATCAACAATCCAACGGAATTTGAATTTATTGCTTGAAGATGGTGCATATACATAGCAATATAATTTATCAGCAGGATTAACACCATCTGTTATTTCAGAACAAGTTTTTCCAGCAGCACTTGCCCTACAAATCTCTGAACTTATACTGCAATTAACAACATGAGAGCTTGTAGCATTCAAAAGTATATCTCCTTTAGGAAAGCTCCTTGTTTTATAATCAGGCGAGTCAATAATAACAAACAATACCAATCCTTCTTTGTAAACATAAATTCTGCTTAAATCATATTCAGATCCTTTTCTTATTGACTCTTTTGCTGTTGCATTTATAATTCTTGTTCCAGCAAAAGCAGTAGAATATCTATGGGTTGCATTGCAATTCTTTATTCCATTATTGCAATCAGAAAACCTAGTTGTATTTCCATCATTAAAATTCCAATATATATCTAATAAATCATCATCATCATATGATTCCTGTTCAAAAGGTATGTCATTTGTAAGCCCATTAGCTTTTATTATAAATGTAGAATTTTCAACAGGTTTTACTATTGTTATTTGAGGGGCAGTATTTGATTCCTCAGTAGATACAGTTAGAACATTGGAAGAATAATTCTGAAAATAGCCCTCCACACTTGCATTAAAATAAAATTCACCTTCTTCACTTGTTTTCCAGGTAGTGAATCCAGTTGAAGACAACTGTGCAACTTGTTTATCTGATTTAAAAAACCACAAGAAAGTATTTCCATCTTTTTTATAAATATTATAATCAACTTTTCTATTCAATAATTCATCCCTATTTAATACAAGTTTAACACTATCTCCTAAATCTGCATTTTCAATATCATCTCCAGCTAGATTTTGCCAAGAAACATCACCAGAAATACTTGATTTTTTACAGCAAACAGTTATGGGATATGCAATAGTAGAATCTCCTCTTGCAACATGGGCATTTGTATTATTGCTTAATTTTACAACAGCTTTCTCATTTTCAGCATTATTGCATGTTCCATCTACAACAGTTCTGCAAACTAAATTTCCAAAACATAGAGGAGTATTATATGTAGTATCTTCTGTAGTAGACCCATGAGAATTTCTAGTTCCATTCATCCAGAATAAAAGATTTGACTTCGATTCATCACACTCATGAGAGGATTCATCATATTCCTGAATATCATTAAATAAATCTCCATAACAAATATCTTCAAAATAATTCACATCATCCCAAGTAGACACATGAGAATTATTAGAATTATAAAGTTTCATAATTGTATAATTTGAGTTTAAATTATTATCTTTATCTTTGCAAGTAGTATTAACTCTTAAGGTAGCACACACTCCATTAATGCAGTCCTGCAATATTGGATTAGTGCAGTTGTTTCTTTCAAAACATCTTTGCAATACTCTATCAACACAAAGATGATTAGCATCACAATCCTGCATTAATGGCCTAGGGCAATCACTGTAAGTTAAACACGCTACACAATTAGTGTTAAAACATTTTGGTGTGGCAGTTCCCATGCATGTATTTGTACAAGGAACTCCACACCCATTATCTCCACATTGTTTTCCAGCACAACTAGGATTACATTTAACATAATCAAAAGTGCATTTCTGAGCTCCATTATTATCCGAATATTTACTTTCTTTATAATAAACATACGCTGATTTTGCTCCAGGAGGAAGAGCAATTCCATTTTTAACTTGAAGTAAATCATAGGTTTTAATTAATTTATTATTTACATTCAAAATATCTATTGTACCATTACCACATTCAAGCAAATGACTGCTTTTACAACCCTTTGCTAAATCACTTGAACAAATTCCATTGCCAGCCATATTGCATAAATTACCTGCAATATTACCAATCTGCAAATTTTTAACATTTGTTAAATCATTATCAATTAAAATAGGCTTCCCAGTGCATGTGTGGCCTGAAACACTGAATGGATTATTTCTTGAGCCAAAAGTGATTGTTACTGCAAAAACCATAAATATATTTGTAATAATAAGTATAGTTAAAATAAATACAACAACATCTCTCTTTTTCATATTAATTTTATTATTTCAGTATTTATATAACTTATTATATTGTAAATCTTGCATTCAATTCAATATCATGTTTTCCACCCTGTGGAAATGAGATTTCAAATAGAGAAGAATTAGTTGGAAAACTAGGCCTTGTAGTTCCATCAACAATCCAACGGAATTTGAATTTATTGCTTGAAGATGGTGCATATACATAGCAATATAATTTATCAGCAGGATTAACACCATCTGTTATTTCAGAACAAGTTTTTCCAGCAGCACTTGCCCTACAAATATCTAAACTTCTACTGCAATTAGCAACATGCGTACTTCTAGCATCCAATGTTATAGGTGTTTGAGGAAATTCTCTTAATTTATAGTTTGGTTTATCAATAATCATAAATAGAACCAACCCTTCTTTGTAAACATAAATTCTGCTTAAATCATATTCCAATTGATTTCTTATGGCTTCCTTTGCAGTAGCATTTATAATTCTTGTTCCAGCAAAAGCAGAAGAATATCTATGGATTGCATTGCAATTATTCACACCATTATTGCAATTATTAAATACAGCCATATTCCCATCATTAAAGTTCCAATAAACATCAATTAAATCATCTTCATCAGAAGCATTTTGCTCAAAATTTATATCATCAGTATATCCATCTGCCTTTATTATAAATGTAGAATTTTCAATAGGTTTTACTATGGCTATGCTAGGTCTTGCATTATCTTCCCTATCTCCAACATTTAAAATAGAAGAAGAGTAAATTTCAGGAAAATCTTCAACACTTGCATTAAAATAAAATTCACCTGTCTCATTTGTTTTCCAAATTGCAAAACCAATTGAAGAAAATTGTGCAATTTGTTTATTAAATTTAAAAAACCATAAGAAAGTATCTTTTTTGTAAATAGTATAATCTATGTTTTTATTACTAATATCACTCCTATTTAATACCATTTTAACACTATCTCCAATTTCAGCTGATAAAATTTCTTCTCCATTCATATTTTGCCAAGATACATTTCCATTAATAATCAGAATTATACAAACCCCATTATCACATGTTTGTCCATTAGGACAAGAAATTAGAGTATTAACACAATTTCCATTAGAGCATGAATCTTCAGTACAAGGAGCATTATCATTGCAATTTTTACTTGCACAAGGATCTTCAGGAGATACACAATCACCATTACTACAAATTTTCCCCTCATTACAATCATCATTAATTAAGCATTCAACACAATTTCCATTTAAATCACATTTAGTAGTTGCTCCAGAACAAGTACCACAACTTCCACCACATCCATTGCTTCCGCATTGTTTTCCAGAGCATTGAGGGGCACAGCAATCAGTACCGCAATCAATCCATTTTCCAACAGATTCACCACCAGCAGGTACATTAATCGCACATATCCATTTGTTCCTATTATTATCCCAATAATTACCACTACAATAATTATTACAACAACCATGTACACTAGCCTTATATGCATAAGAATCTGCTTCACCAGTAAAAACCTGGCAAAGTTTATTTAAATTTGCCAGAGTAGGCTTTAATAATTCACTGCCTTTTTTACATTCTATTTTAGAAAGACTTGCTTCATATACTCTTTTAATTCCAGTGCAAGTATTTCCATCAGGTTTTCCAATATTCCAATTGGCATCAGAACAAATACCTACATTAGGATATTTAGAATTTTGTGCAGCATTAATAAAATTAATTCCAGTCAAGATAATCCAAATCAAAATAAATATCACAACTCCTTTTTTCATATCATCCAATATTCTTTCATATTTATAAATATTCCTTTATAAAACAGTAATTGAGCATTTCTAGAGAGAAATGCTCAATAAGTCAAGATACTCTCAAAATATAATTCTTCTTAACTTTTGTATGCCTCCCTGCTTGAGTTTAGGACACTATCAATAAATTAGGAAAAATCAGATTGGACAATGGACAGATGATTTTTATATAATATTTGATTTTTACTACATAAAAATCATCAAATGCCCAACTACTTATAAAAATAAATCATCCTTTCATAACAGCGAGAGGAACTAACTTAGCAACAAGTTTTCCAATTCCAGTTTCATTGCTAACTCTAACGACTTCATCAATATCTTTGTAAACCTCAGGTGCTTCTTCAACAATTCCCTTATAACTTCCTGCTTCAATTTCAATGCCCTTTTTCTCCAATTGCTTTTTTATTTCATCTACTGTAATATTTTTTCTAGCACTTGTCCTGCTCTCAACTCTTCCAGCACCATGTGCAGTGCTTCCAAAACTTAATCCTTCTGCTTTTTCAGTTCCAACTAAAACATAGGAAGAAGTGCCCATGCTTCCAGGAATTATCACAGGCTGTCCAATTTTTCTATAGTCTTCAGGTACTTCTTTTCTTCCAGGACCAAAACTTCTTGTTGCCCCTTTTCTCATAACAAGAACCTCTTTTTCCTCTCCATCTATAATGTGTTTTTCAAATTTAGCAATATTATGGCATATGTCATATACAACATCTGCATTGAATTTTGGAAAATAATGCTTTAAATCCTCCCTAATCCAATGAGTAATCATTTGTTTATTTGCAAAAGCAAAATTAGCAGCACATGCCATTGCACTTAAATATTTTTCCCCAAGTTCAGATTTAATTGGCGCATTCACCAATTCTCTATCAAATTCAGGCCATCCATATTCTTTTCCCATTAATTGAATATAATCTGATGCAACTTGATGACCTAGCCCCCTGCTTCCGCAATGTATCATTATTGTAATCATTCCTTTTTTTAATCCAAATTGTTCAGCTGTTTTTTCATCAAAAATTTCTTCAACTCTTTGAATTTCTAAAAAATGATTTCCAGCACCAAGTGAGCCAAGTTGAGGCATTCCTCTTTGTTTTGCTCTTTCACTCACATCAACAGGATTTGCATTGGGTAATTTTCCATTATCTTCAGTGTGGAGATAATCTTCTTTAAATCCATAACCTTTTTTTACAGCCCATTGAGCACCATCCTTTAAAACTTCATTTAATTCTTCCTTAGTTAATCTTAATTTGCTTTTCCCACCAACACCAGAAGGGATTGTTCTAAATATTGAATGAATTAATTCTCTTCTCCCAACTTTTTCAATATCTTTTTCAGTAAGATTTGTTTTTAATAAACGAACTGAACAGTTTATATCATACCCCACTCCTCCCGGGCTTATTATTCCTTTATCAATATCAAATGCAGCAACTCCTCCAATTGGGAAACCATAGCCGTTGTGAGCATCTGCCATAGCCATGCTTGCATTTAATATTCCAGGCAAGCAAGCAACATTTTTTATCTGTTGGAGAGTATTATCTTTCTTTATATCTTCAAGAAGCTTTTCATTAGCA
>CAYHLB010000064.1:4212-6390 GCA_964357325.1 Candidatus Woesearchaeota archaeon | reverse complement strand
AAACCGATGTTGCAGATACTGAAGGTATTTTTAGGATAATTCAGTCAATTCCATCTAAAAAAGCAGAGCCATTCAAGAGATGGCTGGCTAAGGTTGGTTACCTCAGAAATCTTCATGAATTTAGATTTCTGATGGTCCAAAAAACCCTAACAAATGAACAAGAAGGTTTTTTTGATGAAAGAATACAGGAAATAGAAGACCCTGAACTTGCTCAAGAAAGAATGAAGCGATTTTATGAATTAAACGGAGAAGAAATAAGTTTGTCTATAAAAAGGGACTTAAGTCTATAAAATGGGACAAGATAATAGAAATAAAATATTAGAAATCTTTTATGAATATCCTAATCAGAGATTTACTATAAGAGAAATATCTAAATTAGCCAAGATTCCAAGAGCGACTTCACATAAGATAATCTCTGATTTAAAAAAAGAAAAATTAATTACAAAAGATAATATTGCTGAAACTAATTTATTATTTAAAACAAAAAAAATTAATTTTTTTATAGAAAAAATTGTTGAATCTGGCTTGATTGAAGAAATCGTTGATAAATTGAATCCTTCAAATATAATTCTTTTTGGAAGTATAAGAAAAGGAGATTCTATTAAAGAAAGTGATATTGATATTTTTGTTGAAAGTACTATAAAAAAAGATATTGATTTAATTAAATTTGAAAGAAGATTAGGACATAAGATTCAGTTGTTTAATGAACCTCAAATTAAAAAACTTGGCTCTGAATTAGGAAATAATATTCTTAATGGGATTAAACTTTTTGGGAGTATTAAAATATGGTAGAAGATATAATGGATTGGAACTTGTGTGAAAGAGATTTCATTAGAAAAGTGGATATTGATCATGAGAGAATAAAATCTATTAAAACTAAAGCATTGCAAAGACTTAATCGAGCAAGAAAAACAAAAGTGGATTTAGAAAATGTTTCATTTATTGTAGAGGATTATTATGAGGTTATAAAAGAACTTTTAATTGCATATTTATTAAAAAATGGTTTAAGGTCTAAAAATCATCAGTGTTTGATTAGTTATTTTTATCGGAAAAATCCAAACCATGAGTCTGAAGCTTATCTTATATCTCAAATGTCTTTTTTTCGAAATAGACTAGATTATTATGGGGAAGATATACCTATGGAGTTTTATAGGAAAAATATAGAAGAATTTGAAAAAATTATAAAAATAATTTTGGATTTATCAATGGAAAATAAAAAAGAAGAGAAAGAAAAAAGTTTTGGAAGTGAAGAATGAATAAAACAAAAAGAGGAGAAACAATAATGATAATGTCTAAAAATAGTGTAGCCCGTTCGGGGGGGGGGCAAATGAATTTTGCATCTCATTTACTAAAAGAGGAGGCAGATATATCTGAGATTAATATGATTGAAGATATGAAAATATTCCATAAGACCTATGAATTTATCAAATGGTTGCATACGCTTTTAAATAAATTTCCTAAATCAGAAAAATATACAATGGCACAAAAAATAGAAAACACTTCGTTAAATTTTGGGAAGCTTATATGGATCATGGAAATACGTATTCTCTTAAACAAGACTTATATGAGAGGTATTTTAAAAATGTTGTGTAAAAAATATCTAATACTTTTGATGAATTTATTTTTAATATTTGTAAGTATGGGATTTGTTTCTGCAATTACTTATCAAAATGGAACTGATTTGTATGGAATATTAGTTGATAGCGGAAATACAAATATAACTGGTGCTTTAAATTTGACATTGCAAATGAGAAGCTGTTCTTTAAGTGATTGTTCTGATACAAATTGGTCTGCAGTTTATACTAATAATAGTTATACTTCTCTTGCATCACTTGTAAATGCAAGTTATTTTCAGTATAAAGCAACATTCTTTACTGAAAATCAGAATTATACTCCTTATTTGTTTAATGTTACTTTGGATTATACCTATCTTGATACAACTTATCCTTTGATAGACTTTGCTGCATCATCTCCTGCAAATAATTCAGGGGCTTCTGGAATGCTTATAGCTAATATTTCTATTACTGAAACAAATCTTGCAAATATTACTTGGAATTGGAATGGAACTAATTCTGTTTTCAATAGTTCAGGTGCGAATCTTACATCAGCTAATAATGTAAACATAAGCATAACTTCTCTTGGAAGTAGCAATTGGATGGTAATTGTAAACCAATCAGG
>CAYHLB010000064.1:0-4202 GCA_964357325.1 Candidatus Woesearchaeota archaeon | reverse complement strand
CAGATTATGTTGGAAACTCACACAGTACGCAAACAAGAACAATAAAAGGAAATGCAGTGCCTACTTTTGTTTCTGTGTCATATGCTCCAAATGATTCTGATTCTGTTGACCCTAATGTTAATGTAAATATAACTGTAAATATTTCTGACACAGATAATAATTTTGATTCTGCTATTTTGCAATGGAAAAATTCAACTCAAGGTAATTGGAATAATGTTACGATGAATAACCTAACTGCAAAAAATTATTATACGATGGTTAATGCAAACTTTAGTTTGCCTTCTTATGAAAATAATATAACTTTTAGAATTATGGCAAATGATACAACAGGTGAATCCAACTATAGCAATAACTATACTATTCAAAGTTTTTGGGATTGCACTTGGACAGCAACAACTGACCTAAGTGCTGTTTCTGGATGGGACCAGAATAAATTCATAGGAAATATTTCAATAAATAATACTGGAGATTCTGCGTATTCTAATAATAATTGCTCATTAACTTTTCATCTAACCCATGACCTGACAACAGGAAGAGTTTATTTTAATGATTGGAGTTTAAATTCAGTTTATAATTATTATGATACTTCTTCTATTTTAGCTAAATCAAATTTATCCATTCCTATTAATGCAACGTTTTTATCACAAGTGAAGCAGGAAAATCTTATAATAACTATAACTGAATCTTATTCAAGGTCCAACACTTCTTCAAGAAACACTACAGCAACTCTTGTTTCAAATCAGGCAGGACCTTATTTATCTCAGGCAATGACCTCTTACCCAACTTCTGCTTATCTTACAACAGGAAACTTTAGTTTGCAGGGATATTTAAGAAACTTGATGGGTTCCTCCACTATAAATCCAAATAATACTGCATATAATGTTACATTCTATTGGACTCTTCCCTCTGGACTTACAAATGTCTCTGGAAATCTTACAATGAATTATACGAACTTAACTAATAATGATCTTAATTATAATAATATTAATGTTGGATTTTCTAATTTAGCTTCAATGACATCAGGTGTTAAGACATTTTATCTTAAATCTTTTGGATATAATTTATCAGGAAATTTAATTTCAGATGCCAATGGAAATTTAAATTTGACAAATTCAGTCAATATACCTTTTTTATGTTACAATGTTTCAGATGGAATTTGTGTAACTTCTTGTGGAAATTCACAGGATCCAGATTGCCCTGCTGCAAGCTCAACTACTTCAGCTTCATCATCCTCTGGAAGTGGCGGAGGAGGTAGTGGAGTTCCTCAGATAGTTTCAGTTGCAACTTCTGCTGATTATCAATTAGTAAGGGGAAAGCAGAATGAAGTTAAAATAATATTTGAAAATAAAGATAATAATGAGTCTTTGAAAGATTTAATTTTTTCAGTTTCTGGGAAAATATCAAAATATATAGATATTTCTCCTAAAACCCTCGCTGAATTAGGTCCTGAACAAAAAACAACAATAATATTAACCATTACTTCTCCAACATATATAAAACTCGGAAAACAAGAATTAACTATAACTATGAAGGGAAAAAAAGGTTCTTCTGGTTATACTGATTCTAAAAGAATAACTTTAGAAATTCATGAATTATCTATAGCTGGAGCTAGTCAGATGTTAAATGAGTCAAGAGAATTAATAAATCAATTAAATGAAGCAAATCTTTCTTTTGCCTATTTAGATGATTTATTAAATAAATCAGAAATAGAGATAAATAATTTTAATCTTGAAGTTGTAAGAGATAATTATAATATAATAAAAGAACAGGTTAAATATGCTTTGGATTCAAAGAAAATAATAGAAGAATTAGGCTTTTTGATTAAATCTGCTGAAGAAAAAGGAATTGATGTTTCTGAATCTTCAAGATTATTAGATCTTGCCAAACTTTCAATTGAAAGAAGAGAATTTGAGCAAGCTTATAAAAGAGTAAAAGATTCTCAATTAACTTATGCACTTGAAGTTAAAGGAGAATTTGGAAAATTAGGTTATTATCTTAAAGAATATCCTAAAGAAATATTTTTAGGAGCATTTTTCCTAGTTGTTTTTTCATTTGGAGTTTATAATCTAAATAAATTAAGAGTTATAAAAAAGAGAATAAAAGAATTAAAAGAAGAAGAAAAAATTATTAATGAACTAGTAAGAGTTGTTCAAAATGAATGTTTCAAGGAAAAAAAGATGAGTATGAGCGAATATGAAACTGCTATGAAAGAATATAATTCCAAGCTTTCAAAAGTTGTAGAGGAGCTGATTGAATTGGAAACTAAGAGAGCACAGATGTTAAGATTTACCTCAAAAACAAAAAGGCTTAAAATTGAAAAAGAAAAAATAATCAGTTTAATAAAAGAATTGCAGGAAGATTATATGAAAAAGAAAAAGCTTGAGACAAGAACCTATGAGTTTAAAATGGACAGCTTTAATAAAAGATTATCTGAGATTGAAGAAAAACTTGCAACTATTGAGGCTAAAAAAGCTATTAGGGGTTTTGGAGTAAGCTTAAAAATTCCAAAAGGAGAATGAAGATGAAGAAAGAAAAGCGGGTTTATAGTGTTGTAATATTGTTCACTATAATTATAGCATTATTAATCTCGGGTTCATTAGCTTTAAACACAATACCTAGTAATGAGTCTATTCAAGCAAAAGACTTATTGAATCAGGCACAAAAAGATATTTCTGAGATGATATCTAAGAATATAAGTATTTTAAGGGTAAATGAAACTTATGGGGAAGCATTGCAGCTTTACTTAGGACAACTGGCTTTGGAAGAGAAAGGGAGCAGAGCAGATTACAAGCTAGTAATTGAATATGCTTTAAAAATAAGCTCAATTAACAAAGCAGCTTTTGAAGCTAATGATGAATTAAAGGTTTTTATGAAGAATTATGCAAGTGCAGAAAAAAAATCTAATCTTTCTGAAATGCAGGATGATTATAATAATATAATTTTGTCTTTTAATGATGAAAGATTTGAAGATACTTTGATATTAATAAAAAAAGGTTATGATAGAATTTCAGAAATACAATCCAGTCAGACAGCTGTTAATGCAGTTTACTCAGTAACCGCTAGAACATTTAAAAACTTCTTTATAAAAAATGGACTAAAAATTGTGATTATCGGAGTTATTGTTTTATTCTTGTTATTAATTTTTTGGAGTACATTAATAAAATTAAAGATGAGAATGAAGTTAAATAATCTAATTATGCAAAAAAGGGCAATAAAAGGATTGATTAAGGAAATGCAGGAGACTTATTTTAAAAGCAAAAAAATATCTGAAACAGAATATAAAATAAAATTAAAAAATTATGAAGAATTTATAAGAGATATTGATAGGCAGATTATGGTTCTGAAGGAAGAGATGTTTAAGATAAATAAGAAGAAATAAAGTAAATTAGTTTCTTGAAGCATTATGATTTTGACACTGAGAAAATGATTTTTGTACGCGCTCAGGGTTTTAACCCTGAGCGAGCAAAATCATTTTCGAGGTCTGAAAAACTAAAAACCCTCTGGGTTTTTAACTCCGAGTTTTTCAGATTCATCAAGTTTTTAAACAATGGACTCATATGTTGATTATGAAAGTTGTTTATAAAAAAGAAATTATGGGAATAACTGATGATGAAAAGAATGCTTCAGAGGTAGTTATAAAAGAATATGGGAATAAAATTGAAAGAAGACTTGGAGAAGAAATTGAAATAGAGGTTTATGTAAAGACCTATGGAAAGATAAAGGCAAATGAGTACGAGGTTAATTTAAAGTTAATGTGCTCTGGAAGCAAGAGTTGCAGTGGGCATTTTTTTGAGTCAAATGCAACTGAAAGAGATTTTTCAAAAGCTGTTCACTTTGCTTTGAAGAAACTTGATACGGAGATTGAACATAAGTTGCATGTTAGTGATAGAGGAAAGAGATGATTCTAAATCAATAAGCTTTTATACATATAAATTTTAAGTTTTCTAGAAGTAAAATTTGCGGGGATGCCGGAGCGGTCAAACGGGACACGTTTAGGGCGTGTTGCTTAGTGCTACACAAGTTCGAATCTTGTTCCCCGCATTAGAAGAACAAGATTCTTCGAATACTTCAAAATGTAAATTTTGAATGTTGCCAAAAATTCTCAATTTTTGAGCACTTGTTCCCCGCATGGAAATTTTATTAGAATTATTGTATTTGTAAACCTCTTTTTCCAAAGTTAGGGTGATTCCTCACCTTATTAT
>CAYHLB010000063.1:0-6395 GCA_964357325.1 Candidatus Woesearchaeota archaeon | reverse complement strand
GACCTTCAACGTGCTTTAATACAAGCAGATGTAAACATTCTTCTAGTTAAACAAATAAGTGAAAAAATAAAAAAAGAAGCTGCAAATGAAAACATAAAAGGAATTGAAAAAAAAGAACATTTAACAAAAATACTTCATGATGAAATACTTAATCTGCTTGGAAAAGAAAAAAAAGAATTAAAAACAACAAAAGGAAAACAAACAAAAATAATTCTCCTAGGTCTATATGGTGCAGGAAAAACAACAACCACCTCAAAATTAGCATCCTACTATGCAAAAAGAGGATTTAAAACAGCCATGCTTGGACTTGATGTTCATCGTCCAGCAGCTTCAGACCAACTAGAACAATTAGGAAAACAATACAAAATTCCAGTATTTATAGATAAAACTGAAAAAAATCCAATAAAAATATACAAAAAATACAAACAAGAAATAGAAGATTCAGATCTCTTGATAGTGGATACAGCTGGCCGCCATTCTCTAGATAAAGAACTTATTGATGAAATAAAACAAATTGAAAAAGAAATAAAACCAGACTATGTTATTCTTGTTATTGCAGCAGATATTGGACAAGCAGCAAAAACCCAGGCATCTGAATTTCAAAAAGCCTGCAACATCAACGGAGTAATAATAACAAGGATGGACTCAACTGCAAAAGCAGGAGGAGCACTTACAGCATGTAATGAAACAAAAGCCCCTGTTTTTTTCATAGGAACAGGAGAAAAATCAAGTGATTTTGAAACCTTTAATCCTCAATCATTTATTTCAAGATTACTAGGCTTAGGTGATTTAGAGGGATTATTAGAAAAAGTAGAATCAGCCATAGACCATCAAACAAATAAAAAAGCAAAAGAAAGACTTGAAAAAGGAGAATTTAATTTAAGGGACTTTCAAGAACAAATAAAACAAATGGGAAATATGGGAAGCATGTCTAAATTAATAGAAATGATTCCAGGTTTAGGAAAAGCAAAGATTCCAGAAGAAATGTTAGGAAACCAAGAAGAAAAAATAAAAAAATTCCAGCATGCCATAGACAGCATGACTCAAGAAGAAATAGACAATCCTGAAATCCTAGAAAAGCAAACCCAAAGACTATCAAGGATTGCAAAAGGCTCAGGAACAACAACATCTGACATTCGTCAACTAATCAAACAATACAAACTCCTAAAAGAATTTGCATCAGGTCAAGGAGACCTTGAAAATTTTGATCCCTCTCAAGGATTAAATCAAAAGCAAATGATGAAACTTGCAAAAAAGTTCGGAAAGAAAATGAAGTTTTAAAGATTATCTTTATTCTAAAAATATTTCTATGCTGGCTCTGAATCACCATAGGAACAAATATAAGCTTTCATGCCCCAAGTACCAGTTCTATCTATAAAAGTCCATTTGCTAGAATCTGTTTCAACAGTTGTAGTTCTATATACATAATCATCTCTTAAATATAAGTAACCTTTGGTATCAGACCCATATCTGGGCATAATATCTGTTGAGACTGAATCTCCATTAACTGCATCTCCAGCAGTACGATGACTGCTCCACCATTTATTTGTAGCATATTGAATATAATCATATCTCCTTACTACAATAGGTCTTGTTGAAGATCCTGAATTATAAATTTCTACCTTTATCACACATCCTGCATCAGATTTACAAGTTGCAGGAATACTCACTATACCCTCATTATAATTATATGCAGGCATAACACGCCCAACCCCATTACCATTTGCTGAATAATCATATATAGGGGTTGTTTCGCAAACTAAAGCACCATTAACACTATTAACAAGATTAGTTATATATTGTTCTAAAGAAACCACATTACCATCATCATCCACAGTATTGATTTCATCAATAGTATGTCCCATAATTGCAGGATTTCCCGGAGTTGTTTGATAATTCGGATTATATGCCACAACAATCCCACTACCAATTAAAAGTATGAATACAGCACTAATTAAATACAAATCCTTGCCCTTAATATTAATTGTTACCATGTTTAAATGTTTAATGCCTCTTTTATAGGCATTTAAAAAGACAAAAATTCTTTATAAAAATTTTTGTATCTTTTCATAATCCTAATAACGATTAGGTATTTAAATACTTTTTCCTATACTTTCCAATGGCAAAAATCCTAGCGCAGGGCGCAGAAGCAATCATCACACTCAAAGATAATCAAATAACAAAAAATAGAATAAAGAAATCCTATAGAATTCAAGTTATTGATGAAAAATTAAGAAAATTAAGAACAAGAATTGAAGCAAAAGTAATCAACAAACTTCAAAATATAATTCCCGTTCCAAAGATTATAAAAACCGACAACAAGCAAGAAATTATCATGGAATTTATAAATGGAAAAAAACTCTCAGAAAATCTAGAATCCTTAGATTACAAAAAAATATGCAAACTAATAGGAGAAAACATATCGCTAATGCACAATCAAGGGATAATCCACGGAGACCTGACGACCAGCAATATGATTTATGTAAAGGAAGAAAACAAAGTCTATTTCATAGACTTTGGCCTTGCATTTCATTCTCAAAAAATAGAAGACAAAGCAGTTGACATCCATCTTCTTCAGCAAGCACTTGAGGCAAAGCATTTCACAATCTACAAAGAATGTATCAACATAATATTAGAAAATTATGAAAAAACCGCAGACAAAGGAAAGGAAATTCTTCACAGAATTAAAGTAATTGAATCTCGAGGAAGATACAAGGATAAGTATTAAGATAGATTAAGACGTTCGAATCCGTCATAAAAAAAACTAGCCCCTCTAGGATTCGAACCTAGGTCCAATGCTCCAAAGGCATCGATGCTTGACCACTGCACCAAGGGGCTGCATAATTTTAACTAAATACCCAAAAATAAAACCACAATAACCTTTAAAAACCTACCTTTAATAAAATCTATATGCCAATTATGAAAATTTATCAATTTTCAAATCATTTTAATAAGGAATAAAAATGCCTAAAGTAAAAAAATACAAAACTGAAAAACCACTCTGGTTAAAATACACAGAAGAAGAAGTAAAGCAAATAATTATAAAACTAGCAAATAAAGGCATGACTGCTGAAAAAATAGGTCTAACTCTAAGGGATCAATACGGCATTCCAAGAGTAAAAATATATAATTTAAAAATTAAAAAAGTATTGGATGAAAAAGGCCTTTTTGAAGAACCTACAATAAAAAACCTTCAAAAAAAATCAGAAAATCTTTCTAAGCATATGAACTCTCACAAACATGATCAAGTTGGAAAAAGGTCTCAAACAATAACAAAAGCGCATTTGAAAAAAAGGCAAGACTATTCTAACAGATAATCACCAAAAAAGAGGGAAAATGATAATAGAAGCTATTGAAGATTTTGCAAAACTGTTTTTAGAACAAATAAAAAACCCAATACAAGTCATAAGTCATTTTGATACAGATGGTATAACCTCTGCAGCAATAATGTCAAAAACTCTTGAAAGATTAAATAAGCAATTTTCAATAAAAATAATAAAACAATTAAGTCAAGAGGAAATTGATTTATTTCCAGAAAATAAAACAATACTTCTATTGGACCTAGGTTCTGGAAGCATTGAATCTCTTGCTTTAACAAATAAAAAAATTTTCATAATAGACCACCATGAAATAAATAGCAAAAACATCCCATTTAACGTTTCAATGATAAGTCCACATCTTCTTGAAGATTATGAAGAACTTTGTTCAGCAGAACTAACCTATTTATTTTCAAAAGTAGTATCAAATGAAAATACAAATCTCTCCCATCTTGCAATAATTGGAATGATTGGAGATACAATGGAAAAGGAAATAAACAGCACAAGAGAAAAAATAATAAGAGAATCTGAAGTTAAAATAAAAAAAGGGCTTTTAATTTATCCCTCAACAAGGCCCTTAGACAAATCCCTAGAATATAGTTCAAGACCATTTATTCCAGGCGTAACAGGAGATTCAAAAGGCACCTATGAATTATTAAAAGAAGCTGGCATTGAAAAAAAAGATAAAAACTTCAAATCTTTGATTGATTTGGATGAAATAGAAATGAAACATCTAACCACTTCCATAATGCTAAGGCTTTCTTCAAAAGAGTACAAAGACTACATAGGAAATCTCTACTTGATAAAATTCTTTAATAAAATAGAAGATGCAAGAGAAATTTCAGCAATAATAAATGCCTGCTCTAGAATGGGAAAATCAGAGATATCTCTGATGCTCTGCCTTGGAAATTCCAATGCAAGAAAAAAAGCAGAAAGACTCTATGTCCAATACAGGCAGCATATAATATCTGGTTTAAAATTCATTGAAAAAAATGAAAAAATCCTAGGAAGAGATTATGTCATAATAAATACCAAAGACCAAGTAAAAGACACTATAATTGGAACACTCACAAGCATACTTTCCTTCTCGCAAATATACAAAGAAGGAACAATAATAATTGCTATGGCCTATAATCAGGATAAAATAAAAGTTTCAGCAAGACTTGCAGGAAGAAATCCAAAATCAACTCAAAATCTAAAAGAAATAATAGATTCCATTGCCTGCCTAGTGCATGGAGAATCAGGCGGCCATAAAAAAGCAGCAGGTTGCACAATTAAAAAAGAATATGAAGAAAAATTTATCGATTTAATAAAGAAAAAGTTTGAATTTGAAGTAATAAAAGTATAAATCAAATTTCTTTTTTAATTATTGAAACATCTGAGTGCCCCACCATAAATTTCCATCAAAATAAACACCCATTCCAGTTCTTGAATAAGATGGACTAACAATATTGCTATAATGTCCGCTACTGTGTGCCCACATATCTGCAAAATAATTTGCAACTTGCTGAGGAGTCATGCCTGCTGAACCAGAAAAATATGCAATATTTTCTCCATAACCTAAACCAGAATGAACAAGCCTTCCTCTTGATGCCATTGTCTGACTATATCTAAAAGCCATGGCTGCTAAATTTGCATCAGATTTTAAAACACCGCTTCCAGCATTTTGCCTGTATTTATTAACTGCATGATATGTTGCAGCACTAAATTTATCCATTCCACCAACAGGATTAGGTTTTATTTTATCAGGAACAAGTTGAATAGAAGTATCAGATAAAAGAGTTTCTAAAACATCTGAACTTGGATCTTCTTTCGGAGGAGTAATTGAATCAAATTCAGAACCTCCTTTAGAACCAGGAGGAATAATCCTATCTGAATCACTTTCCTCACTACCTTGCCTATCAACTAATAATCCATTAATTTTTCCATTAACAAATTTAATAGCTTCACCCTTTTCAACTGAAAATTTTTTAGAACCTTCATATAAAGCAAAAGTCTTCCCATTATTATTTGTAACCTCAGCATTTATTATTTCACGAGAAAAACTAACTTCCATGTCCCCTCCATTATCTTTTATCTCAATCTTCTTACTACTTTCACCACCAATTTCCTTATCCCCATATTTCACACCTACCCCATTTTGATGCACAATATCAATAATCTTATCAGGATTATTATCTCCATTACTACCTAGTTTTTTAGTTCCCCTTATTCCATTCACACTTTGATATCCAACCCTATAGCCCTCATTATTGCCAATATCCCTTGAACTAGAGCTAAGCAAACCATTTACATCTCTAAAATTAATATCTCCTTCTCTTCCAGGTTTATGAAAAATATAATCACCTTTAGTAAACTTTGCTCCAGAAACCTCTTTGGGAACTCCTCTAAAATAAACAGCTCCAGAAGGACTCTCTCCAAAATTAACATGCCCAACCGATTTTATTTCACTGCCAACCAAATCCATAACCTCATATCCCTTTGAGCTATCTCCAACAAGATATCCACTACTAAGAATAACTGCACTATCAGTTCCTTTTTCAGGAATATAATGAACAGCATATCCCTCTCCTCCTTTTTTTATCTCAGAAAAAACCATCTTCTTAAAACCACTTAAATCCTTAAGCGGAACTTTATGAACATTTCCAGAAGCATCTTTAAAATTTATAAAATCTCCATCAACAACAGTCTCCTTAGAATTTTTAAAACCAACAAATTCAAAACTAGAAGACCTAGAATTTGCTTTAATCAACTCAGAAATAAATGAATCAACAGCTTCCTTACCTTTCTCTAGACTAGAATCAATACCAATTAAAAGCATCTGCCTATATTTGTCAGTTTTTGCCTTATCAACAACCCCATTAGTTTTTACTTCCATTTTATTCCAAACATTAATAAGTTTAGAATTCTCCATTCCACCAAATACAGTTGAAAGATGGCCAACAAAAGTCTTATCTAAAGTCATAACCAAATCATTAATATCAAAATTTCCATCCTGTATCTGCGTTCTAAGTGACTCTAATTTTTTTAAATCCTCAACCATTATCTTACCACTAACATCAATAACCCCAATTAAAA
>CAYHLB010000062.1:0-6460 GCA_964357325.1 Candidatus Woesearchaeota archaeon | reverse complement strand
AATCATCAAATAAAGCATCAGGAGGTCCTGAAGCTAACATATCAACATTTATGTATTCAACTATAATTCCACTTGCGAGTAACCCCATCCTAAAATTCAACTTACCCCCTCCAATTATTGAAGATAATGGATTAAATGAATTAGCAGCTTCAGGACTCATACTTGCAGAATCAGCAAGTACACACGAAGAATCAGGATTAGGCAAATTGCAAGTTGAATTTGATTTATATAACGCAACCATTACATTAGCCATTATATCTGCCCCATCAATATCTCCAGGATTAAATGCAGACATAGTAGTATTTGGATTTGCTAAAATTTGTGCAGCAGTTTTTGTTCCAACTCGTTTAGGAGAAAAAGATTGTGAATAAATATTCATTTCCTTAACAGAAATATTCAACAAAGGAAGATAAAAACTCGCAGCTCCTGAAGATAAATCAGTCATAAAAGTAAACTCTCTTGCACTATAATTTGAATAATCGAGTTTGATTTCCAAATGAGCATTTAAACTAGAAAAAGTTTCATTATTAGAAGAGTTTACTAAATTAAATCGTTGTTTTGCTGAAGAAATATTTACATTTGATCCAGAAGAAGCATCACTTAAACTAATATTGCTATTTGCCGAGCCCCAATCAGTAGACATTAAAGGATACATTGTAAAATTCAATTGAGTCGAAGAATTTGAATAACTTAAGCTTATATTTCTATACCCTCCAGTATAATTAGTCCCGTTTCTTGCAGTTGCAAATAAAAGGTATGTTGCTGATTCTGCAGGGCCTGGAAGAGTAATATTATAAAAGCCAGTAGTTAAATTATATGAATCACTACATGCAGTGTTATAAGTGTAACTTAAACTTACATTTGAGAAAGTAACATTTGTAGCATTTGTAACTAAACCTGAAGCAGACGTTGTAGCATTTACTAGAAGAACAGAAACATTGTATGCTCCCCCACTACCATTCCAAATTGCAGTTATATTATAATTACTTTTTCCCGCAGGAATTAATTGATATCCTGTTGAATTAATATACGCGTTTGTCTGATTTATTACAGAAGCAACACAAGTGTTATCCCAAGCACTCATGTTATAAGGCATTCCTGCATTAGCCCCCAAATAAACCATATTACCTGGTTCTAATAAATAAGGAACAACCTTAAATTCATTCCAACCAATAATTCCAGAATAATTAATATATCCACTTAATCTAATGAGTTTATCAGTGGCATTAAAAGTTTTTTGAACAGTATGGGTTGTTATATTATAAACTGATAATCCTGTCGTGATATTATAAGAAAGATTTGAACTAAAATTATTCCAATCATAGCTAATAGGCATAGCTTGATTTGGATAAATCATTATTGAATAATTCCTATCTCTTGGAACATAGACAATTTTTTCCAAAACAGTATTAGTAAACTCTGATTCAATTGGATATCCTAATTTTGTATCCTTAATCTGATATCTAAATGCAATCCTGTCTCCAGTGCTATTAACTGCAGTAATATTAATTGTTCCTGCAGAACCTAAGTAAAAATTAATATTCGAAGTATTGGCAAATTCTGCATAGGGAAATTGTGGCAAAGACTGCCCTATATAATCAATTGCACCTGTTGTTGAATTTATATGCCTTAAAACAGGTTGATACATATAGGATGAATTTTCAAAAACACTTAAATTAAACCATCCAGATGCATTTGAGGTTGTTGCATTTGAACCAGCTAAACTTGGACCCATAGCACCCATTGTCCAAAAAGTAATATTAATGGAAGTATTATTTAAATAATTTCCATCAACATCTCTCACAGTCCCATTAAAATTCCATGCACTAATAACATTACAACTAACTAAAATCAATATGATAATTAAAAATAAACTTTTTTTCACCATCTTTTTCAAAAATATATAATAAGAACACATATATAAATCTTTTCTTCTAGAAAAAAAACGAAAAATTCTAATAAATTCTTTCTTTTCAAAGAAGGCTCCAATCCATTTAAAATCCAGTTCTCCCCGAGGCGTTCATAATTTTTGAACGATCAGAAATTTTTAATTTCTGAGGCTCTTTTAAGAGGGCTCTACTCTTCCACATCAATAACTCCACCAGCACCAACAAAAAATATACACTCATTATCTGGTAGATTAGGGCTATCAATTAATTTTGCAACTCTGCTGCTTTTCTTGCCTCTTCTAATATACATTCTAAAGGTTGAATTATGAACAACAAAACCATTAGCAATATAATTTTCATTTTTAGGAACAGAAAAATCATAGAATAATTCTTTATCAAAGTTTTCAGAAATTCCTATTTTTCTTATTTTTTCAAAACTAAAATTTGAGTTTAATAATTTAAAAATAAATTCTATTTTTTGCTTTATTTGCCTATCAGTAATATTAACATTCATTAAAGCATTAAATGCATTTTCAAGCTCATTTCTATTAATCCATTTATAATCTTTATTTCTACTTTTAATAATTTTAGAAGGTTTTAATCCAGCATCGAATAATAATTTCCAAACATCTTCTCTTTTAATAGGCATCATCTCTTTATTATATGTATTTTTATAATGCTCATTCCATTTTAAAAGTTGCATATGTTTATCCAAAGCACTAAATCCAATCTGCAGATACTTCATAACATCTCTATCCCTTATAGACAAATTAGATATTTTCTTTTTTCCAACATCAAATCTTAAAAAACTTCTTATTCCAAACCTAATCAAAAATAACTGTAAGTATCTAAGTATCTGCTTTTCTTTTTGAGCAATTACAATTTTTGGCCTTTTTTTATCAATATGTCCTTCTGCATCAACAAATCCCTTAATAAAACCAGCAACAACAACATTTTTACTCTCTCCAATATAATCAAAAATATCTCCTATTATTAATTTAAAAAATTCAGAAATTTCTTTAGAATTTATATTTAGAGTATAACAATTTTTATTTTTCATCTTACTCAATTTTCCACCTATATTAAAAGACTTTTTAAATAAAGAATTATAAATCTCAAGAACTTCAATTCTAGCATCTCTAAATCTAAGTCCTCTTTCTTCAAAATTCCCATCCCCTAAAAAATAACCTATTATTTGAGAAAGTTCAGAGGTCATTATTGAAGGAATAATCAAATCTTTATGCTTGCAACTATAAACTGGAACTAATTCCAACTGCAATCCAAGTGAATTACCTAAATTAGTCAAACTCTGAAAATTAGTAGGATAATATTGATTGCTCCAAATGGGTCTTATACCACGTAGCTTACTACGATTTTCGTTCGTTCCCATTTGGAGGCTTAAAGAATACCTCGCAGCTTGCTGCGATTGGGATTCTTTATTTATAACTCTTCTAAGCTGCCTTCTAGTTATTCCAATTTTTTTACATATCTCCTCACGAGATACACTGCCTTCATTAAATTTTTCCTGAATTTCCTTAGAAGATTTCTTGGATATTTTGCCAATTTTCTTAACAATTAAAGAAGGTAATTTTTGTTCTTTCCCTCCAATCTCTATTTTTCCAGCTTGAAGAATAAAATCTCCCTCACGCAAATCCTTAGCTTCTTTCTCAACAAATGAAAAATTATCTATTTTAAAAAACCTATGAAGACTAGAACATTGTATTTTTCCATTAGTTTGAATATCATAGATTTTATCAACATTAGGATTAACAAAAACTAAATCAGAATCAGCACCTTGAAAATTTAAATCCTTAAAATATCCAGAAATTACCTTATCTTGTTTCATATTTTTTATCTCTTTTATTCTTCCATCTGAAAGTTGAATAAGGGAGTCTCCAGTAAGACAAGCGTGTCCCACTATATTCCCACCAATTGCAGTTGTAGGATCTCCAAACATCATAGCAGGATTTGCCATAACTTGATTTGTAACATAAACAGCTAAATTAAATTGCTCAGCCATTTTCATTAAATTATGAAGATACTTATTCAATTTCTGCTGCCTGTCTGCAAGCATTCCTCTTCCAGCAAACTCAGCTCTAAAATGAGCAGTCAAACTATCTACAATAACAATTCTCACAGGTTCTCCATTTTTAATCAACTCAGCAACTTTATCAATCAAAAGTATTTGATGGTCTGAATTAAAAGCTCTTGCAACTAAAATATTTTTCAAAACATTTTCAGGATTTGCACCCTTTGCTTCAGCAATTTGCCTTATTCTTTCAGGTCTAAATGTTCCCTCTGTATCAATATACACTGCCTTTCCCTCAGCACCACCTTTTTCAATTGGCAATTGAACATTAACAGCAAGTGAAAGTCCTAGTTGTGTTTTACCACTACCAAAACTTCCAAATGCTTCTGTAATAGCTTTTGTTTCAACACCCCTTCCTCCCAAAAGATTATCTAATTCTTTACTTCCAGTCGTAATATGAAAAATCTCCTCTCTTTTTTGAGCAAACTCAAGCCCATCTTGAAAACCCAAATCCATTAATTTTCTAGCAGCCTGAATTACCTTTCTAGCAACAGCTTCTCCAAGTCCAGCCATTTCAGAAAGTTCCTTAGGTCCAAGAACAGCAATTCCCATAATATCAAAAATTCCAGCTGCCTCTAGTTTTTCAACAGCAGCAGGCCCTATTCCAGGTAAATCAGAAAGCTTTGTTTCTTCTTTCACTTCTTCTTTCTTTTTTGCCATTTCGCTTTTCTCCGAGATCTTTTTCTAAAAGAGCTCTTTCTTTATAAGTATTATCTAATCTTGGTTATATATATTCAAAATCACAACTTATATTTGTAAAAATCAATCTCCTCCTGCCCTACAACAACCAATGCCTATTTAAAATATCCCAAATACATAAATTTCAATGAGTTTTCCCGTAATCTTAGATTTATTGCTACTTTTACCTAACCTACTTATACTCATAACTTAATATCATTAACACTAATAATAAAAATAAGAAATTCAGGCTGTCAACTGACGCATGAATTTCAATAATAACCAAATCTACAACCCAAAACTTTCACTAAACACTTTTATCTTGCCATATTCCATTAAAAATTCATTTCCCTTAGAAGTTATCTTAAACAGCCTTTGCTCATCTTCAAAAAATTGCTCCATCAAGCCATTTTTCAGCAATTCCTCAAGATAAGGCTTTATGCTATTATTAGACAAATTAGCTTTGTAAATTAAATGAGTTATTTTCACTTTTCTATTTTTCTGCAAAGTATCTAATAAATCCCTTATTATCTCAAGTTTAGTACGCTTAGTTTTCATTTTATCAAATATCTATTTACGTTTTATGACCTTTTTACTTTCTATTTTTAATTTTATTTGATTTGTCAAAAGGCACAAAAAACCAATTAGAAGAAGCACCTCTCCGAACAAATAAAATAAACCATTAACATCAGAAAATATAAAAAATAAATGGCTAGTGAGTATTATTAAAAATGAAATAAAGACTAAAAAGGCATTAATATTCTCAACCTTCTTATAATTTTCATAAAAATGCAAAGTAAGGTAAATTAATATGAACACAACAGTTATATGAAATATAAAATTAAAATAAATGCTAAATAAAACAACCATCAAACTTAAATAAAAAAACAAAAGATTCTTATTTTTTTCCTCATTTTTAGACAATATTAAAAATAGTAATAAAAATCCAATTAAATGAAATGCTTTATAAAAAATAAAACTAAAAAAATTAATAATTTCCATAGATTTTAAATGAGTCATAAATGTAAAAATAAAATTAGCTTCCTGAATTTCAAACTTATGTAAGAAAGTTATATTTGAAAATATCTTAAAAATAAAACTAATTCCAAGTAAAAGAAAAGCCAATGAAAACCACTTATAATGTTTATCTTTAATCAATTTATACACTCTAAAACTATAAAAAGATATGAAAAATGAAACTAAGATTGTCAAAAATTCAATAAACGTATCTATTCCGTAAAATCTTCCTAAAACCAGGGTCCATTCCATAATAATAACTATAAGAAATTCATTTATAAGCCTTATGAATTCTTCTTCTGAATAAAAATTCCTAATTGCTTTATAATATCTTTTCTTAAAAAAACTATCTTCTGAAAGGGGGAACTAAGAAAAAATGAAAAAACAAAAATTATATCAAGAATATAGGCAAGAAATAGACTATCTATCAAATCAGCTTGATCCAAATGAAATGATAGTTTTAGGCTATCTAAAGGGATTTAATAGAAAAACTATGAAAGAATGGCAAAAAATGGGCCTCTATGATTAATAAAAAGCAATACAAAAATAAGAGTATCTATAAAAACAAGGCTATAAAAAATAATCCATTCCATAAATGAACCGGTTTCAATAAAACCCTGACTTCTTTTCTTAAATGGCCAAAAAGGTGCAATTCCCTCCTTAGTAAAGCTATCACTAAATATATGTGAAGAAAATCCAACAAAAAAACCAACCCCAATAACAGGAAAAACAATGCTTAAAGCCAATGAAACTAAAAATCCAAAAGTCAAACTATGCAACAGTCAGA
>CAYHLB010000061.1:0-6589 GCA_964357325.1 Candidatus Woesearchaeota archaeon | reverse complement strand
TCTTTATAATATTTTTATTACCTTTTCTAATTATTCTTATTACTTCATATTTTTCTAATTCTAATATCCAGCCATAAACAGCAGAATAAGCAAATCCTATTTTATTAGCCAAGCTACGAATGCTCTCTCCATCTTTAGCATTTCTTATTATTTTTATGGTTATTTCATTTACTATCATTATATTTGAACTTCTTTGAGTTTAAATGTTTGAAAATTCAATAGATTTTCATTATCTTTTAAAAGATAATGGATATTTAAAGGTTTCTATGGAGTAGAAGGATTAATTTTTACTACGGATTAGTGAGCTTTTTTAATACTAACCTTTAAAAGAGTTAGGATTATGAAAATAAAATGGATAAATTAGTTGAATTATGCTTAAAGGGTTATCAATTACCTAGAAATCCTAATTTCATGCCTGAAAAACAAGATTTGAGGGTTGTTGATATTGCACATATTGAATCTACTTCAGGTCACTTAATACTTTGCGATTCTTGTTCAATAACAGGCAGATATGCAGCACATCCATTACAGCCCTCTTCTTTTCCAAAAAATTGGAGAGTAGGTAATTTTGTGCAATTAAATAATGAAGTTCATTTTACAAATAAGCGGGGAGATGGATGTTATGCTGTATTGTCCCATGGAGGAAAATATTATGTAGAAACAAACTATCCAACTCAAGTAAAAAGTGTAGAATCTATGGTTGAAAGAGGAGATTTTGAAGAGAAACATGGTTCAAGAATATTACGTTTGGAAGGATTAGTTGGAGTTGGATCTGGAGCAATAGCCATAGTTGATCCTGAACAAAAAAATCCAAGCTTTAACTTTGGAGAACTAGATCCTAACTATGAGAGAGGAGAGTATGTAACAATTCTTAAAGTTGAAAAAGGTAAATATCAATGTAGATTTAGCAAGAAGAAGAATCTAGTAATTCTAGAGAGGGTTTAAGAATTTACTTTTTTTAAAAACGCATCATAACTCAAGTTCCCTAATTCACTTATTATTCCTGTGACATCTTTTTTATCAATTAATTCAAATGCAGGATCTTTGATGCTTGCATGTTTTATGTTCCAAATTTCTTTTGAAGACCTTTGTTCAAATTGGATTTTCTTTTTTGAATATTTTAATGAGTCTGAAACAATATAAACTGGAATTTTATTTATGTTTGCTATTTTTGCAAACATTCCGCTTCCAACTTTATTTATTACTCCATTTTTTTGTATTGCATCTGCACCTATGAACATGATACTTACTGGTTTTGTTTTTTCTTCTTTATCCTGAGCTGAAGTCAATGCTATTTGAGCTGCAGAATCAATAAACATGGTTGTTTTGATTCCTGCTTTTTTTAATTCCTGATAGGTTTTTCTGCCTTGAAAAAGAGGGCGAGTTTCTGTATTATAAACTTCAAATCTCTTTGCTTTTTTATGTGAATAAATAAGTGATTTTGTGACAGTTGAAGAATGGCAGTGAGTAAAAACAACTGAGTTGTTTTTTATTAATTTGAAGACTTCCTGATTTATTTTTTCTTGGTTTTTTTCTAAGTTTTTGGTTAATTCCTCGTTGGGAAGATGAGTATATTTTTTTAGAATATTAAACAGCATAGGTTCTGTTGGCCTTAGAGAAATAAGTTTTTTTATTGATTTTTTTGTTGGAACTAGTTTATATGCTTTAAATGCTGATTTTGCAATATTTTCAGCTCCTTGGATTTTTATGGATTTTATATCCTTGCAAATCTGATTAAATTTAGATATATTGCTCATTTTCAATTCTTTTTATAGTAATTATAGATAAACTGGATATAAAAACTTGTTGAATTTACATCAAAGGATTTTTAAATTACATATATTTGTTAGATATGTAAAAGAGATACTTAACATGTTAGAAATGCTTATTAATCCGAAAAGTGCTGAAAAGGGTCCTTGGTGGATGATTGTGATAGGATTTGTTTATGGACTTGCATCACTTGGACTTGTCCAATGGATATTTTCAGGAGATGCTGTACTTTCAAGATATTCAGGTATACTTGTTGTCACATTTTCTGTAATGTTTTCATTGCCTTTTATGTATTTTGCAATAAAAAATGAAGAAGAAAAAGATGTTGAAAGCAAATGGGGATTTTTCAGATTATTTGAAGAGCATGGAAAAGCTATTCTTTATTTCATGTGTTTGTTCCTAGGATTCTTACTTGCATATTCTATTGGTTATATGCTTCTTCCTGGAGGAAGCACTCATTTTAAAGCACAGATTGAAACCTATTGTATGATAAATAGACCTTCTTCATTTAATGACTGTGTTGCTAATTATGTTGGAGGAGATGTTGGAAAAACAACAATGTTTATGACTGCAAAAGACAAATTAGTTAATATATTTGCAAATAATATTTATGTGCTTATTTTTACACTCATATTTTCATTAATTTTTGGAGCAGGAGCTATTTTTATTCTTGCTTGGAATGCGAGTGTTATTAGTGCTGCAATAGGTATATTTGCAAAGTCCAATATTGTCAATCTTCCAATGGGGCTTGCAAGATATATGATACATGGAGCTCCTGAAATTGGAAGCTATTTTGCAGGAGCACTTGCAGGAGGAATAATCAGTGTTGCAGTGATAAACCATGATGTTAAATCTGAAAAGTTTTGGACAATTCTTCAGGATTCCTTGAATTTAGTTATATTTGCAGTTGTGTTATTGTTTATTGCAGCTTTGATAGAAGTATTTGTAACTCCAGTTATATTTGGATAGCAATAAGGTTTAAAAATAGCTTATTATATATAAAATCATAAAAATGGCAGGAAAAATTTGTAGGCATTGCAATTATCGGACTTCAAAAGAAAATCTAATTGAATGCCCTTGGTGTGGAAGAAATTCTCTTGTAAAAGAGGGTTCAGCAGAAGAGCTATTAAATGAAGTTGATGAAATTCTTAAGGAATAATACTTATAATTCATTAAATTTAAATAATTAAATAAAACTATAAACCATGAGCGAAGATAATATAATTCAAGAAAGGAAAGAAAAATTATTAAAATTTTTTAAAAAAGAATTTGTTTTTGTTCTAATATTCTTAATAATTGCTTTAATTCTTGGAGCATATATAAGAAGTTTGCCAATGCAGGATCATAGCAAAGGATTGCCTTCTATATTGAGTTTTGTTACAGGACAATCTTGGAATGGAAATCCTGGGTTGCGGGATATTGCAACAAATAATTGGACTCTTGGCCCTGATCTTGACCCTTGGTTATTTACAAGATATGCTCAGGAAATAGTTGCTGGAACAATGGGCAAAACTGATATGATGAGATATGTTCCTGTTGGATTTGATACTACAACAGAGCTTCAAATGGTATCTTACATGATTGTTATGACCTATCATGTTACTAACCTTTTTGGAATATATAATGTATTATTTGCAGCAGCATTTATGCCAGTATTATTATTTTTATTGACAATAGTTTCCTTCTTTTTGTTTGTTAGAGAGATTTTTATTAATGAAGAGGAAAACAATAAATTACGTGCAAATATTATTGCAATTATTTCTACTTTTTTTATGATAACCATACCTACATTTTTATCAAGAACTATTGCAGGCATTCCAGAAAAAGAATCTGTTGGTTTCTTTTTTATGTTCTTATCTTTTTACTTATTTTTAAAGGCTTGGAAATCTAAATCCTGGAAAGGTTCAATTATTTTCTCAATACTTTCAGGAATTGCAACTGCCCTTATGGGTTTGACTTGGGGAGGAGTATCTTATATTTATGCAACAATGGCTATAGCTACGTTAATAGCATTCTTGCTTAATAAAACCAATAGAAAAGAAATTGTTTCCTATGGAATATGGATTATTTTTTCAATTACTACTACACTATTATTTACAAGTAGATTTTCTTTAAGAGGATTTTTTACAGGATTGGATACTGGCTTATCAGTTGTTACCCTGTTTATAATGATTATACATTTTATACTATGGGAGACTAAGTTAAAAGATGTTGTTACTAAAATAAAATTTGTTAATGAAACTAAATTACCTAGAAATATTCTTTCTTTAATTGCTGCTATAATAGTGTTACTATTATTGATTATTGTTTTACTTGGACCTGGTTTTATAGTTGATAAGGTAAATGGATTAACAAAAGTGCTTCTAAATCCAATAACTGGAAGATGGAGTACTACTGTTGCTGAAAACAGACAACCCTATTTTAGAGAATGGGCTCAAGAATTTGGGCCGATTTTAAGCAACCTGCCTAATTTTCCTATAATGTTCTGGTTGTTTTTTATTGGCTCTGTTATTCTTTTCAATAATTTATTGAAAAAATTAAATAAAAATCATAGATGGATATTGACTGGACTTTATGTACTATTCTTTTTTGGATTAGTTTTCTCAAGATATGCCCATCATCCTGCTACACTTGATGGAGAGGGATTTATATCCCAATTATTTTATTTTGGCTCTGCATTTATATTCATCGGATTTATTATTTATTATTATATAAAATACGAGGCATCTGGAGAAAATAGTTTTAAGTATGTTGGCTATGAATATATATTATTATTTGCCTTGTTTGTAATATGTTTGTTTACTGCAAGAAGCGCAATCAGACTTATCATGGTTCTCGGTCCAATTGCGCCAATTTTTGTAGGTTATTTAATAGTTGCTTCTGTGGATTATTTTAGAAAAAGTAAAGATGAGACCTGGAAGATAATAATGGGGATATTCATGATACTAGTAATTATTTCTAGTTTATTCTGCTTTTATACATATTATAATCAAATAACTAATCAGGCATATAGTTTTATCCCTTCTTATTATAATCATCAATGGCAAAAGGCAATGAAATGGATTGATGATGAGACTCCTAAAGATGCTGTTTTTGCACATTGGTGGGACTATGGTTATTGGGTCCAGAGTATTGGGCATAGGGCTACGGTTCTTGATGGAGGAAATGCAAAAGTATATTGGAACTATTTAATGGGAAGATTAGTATTAACTGGAGATAATCAAACAAGTTCCCTTGATTACTTATACACCCATAATGCAACGCATCTATTGATTGATTCTAGTGACATTGGCAAGTATGGTGCTTTTTCAAGTATTGGAAGTGATAAGAATTATGATAGATTTTCTTGGATTGCTAGTTATATAATTGATGAAAAACAAACTCAAGAAACCAGTAATCAAACAATTTTTGTTTATATTAGTACTAATAATGCATTGGATGAAAATCTTATAATCAATGATAGTGGAAAAGAAGTTTTATTGCCAAGTCAAAGAGCAGGAGCATATGCAATAATTATTCCTATGACAAAAAAAGGAAATATTACTAGTTATGAACAGCCATCAGTAATATTGGTATATCAAGGAAAACAGTATAATGAAAAATTAAGATATATGGAACTTAATGGCAAGTTTATGGATTTTGCTTCAGGAATTGAAGCTTGTGCTTTTGTATTTCCTAGCATACAGACAAGCAGTAGTGGAGTTACTAAAAATAATATTGGTGCTGCTATGTATATTTCTCCCAGATTATTAAGAGGATTTTTAGCACAAAAATATATCTTAAATGATCCATTTAATAACTTCCCTAATTTTAAGTTAAACCATACTGAACCAAACCTTATAATTAACAGCTTAAATAGTCAAGGTATGAATCTTCCTGATTTTGTTTATTATCAAGGAGTTCAGGGACCTATAAAAATTTGGGATATAAAATATACTGGAAAAGAAAAAGTAAAGCAAGAGTATCTTGATACGGATGCTACTAAGTATTTAGATTGGGAATTGTAAAAATTCTTTTTTCATTAAATAAAAAATCCCATCGTTCGCTAATGCTCACTTCGCAGCAAGCTGCGGGGTATTTTATGCCTCCAAATGGGACGACGAGAGTTAAAATCGTAGCAAGCTACGGGGTATAAGACCCATTTGAAGCAATTAATAAAGTTCAATCTTATTATTTCGAAGTTTCAATTCTTTCCCAATTATTTTTAAAAGACCTTTTCCAGAGCCTGAAATCAAAAAATATTCTAAACCAAATGTATAGGCGCATTTCTATTAAAAATGCAAACCAAAGCAAATGTAATGGATTTTGTATTTCAAATATTGTTCTTGCTCCTGCAAGTATTTCTTGATAAAAAGATGAAGATTTAGAGATGTTGAAATACTTTTTCAATTGATAAAATCTTCCTGCTGTTCTTTTTTTCTGCCTTATCCAATCTGGAAGAGTTGTTGGATATTTAACATAGACTTCTGCTTTTGGTTCGTATTTTATACTATAACCTTGTTTAATTATTGAAAATGAAATAAAAGCGTCATCGGCTAAAACATCTTCTGGAATGTTTTTTACTATTTTACTTCTTATAGCATAAAAATAACCTGAAGCAACTATTGGCAGGTTATTTTTTTGCTCATAGGTTCTTTGATAATGAAAGCCTGTTGTTAATAAATGAGCCCAATATCCAAACATTTTGTTTTGATTATTAGTTGAAATAGGTCTTGCAGTTACTGCTCCAATATCCTTATCTTTAAAGTGTTTTAATAGGTATTTTATAGAATTATCCTTAACATAAACATCTCCATCAGTTAGAACAAGAATATCTCAT
>CAYHLB010000060.1:0-6601 GCA_964357325.1 Candidatus Woesearchaeota archaeon | reverse complement strand
CACTTACCAAAAAATCAGTAAACTTTTCTTGTCTGAAAGCAGAAAAGTTTACATTCTGGTGAAAGTTAGCAAATTTAAGAAAAATTGTTCTTTTTACTTTATTTCTTTAAATAGAAGATTTAAAAATAGGGGTTTTATAGTAAACCTATGTTAAGTGAAAAGCAAATAAAGGAAATAAGGGCTCATCTTGAAAGGGCCCAAAACCCTATTTTTTTCTTTGATAATGATAATGATGGTCTGACTAGTTTTTTATTATTACAAAGGTTTATTGCAAGGGGAAAGGGAGTTGTCATTAGAAGTTTTCCTGATTTAAATATAAGTTATTATAGGAAAGTAGAAGAATTAAAGGCAGATTATATTTTTATCTTAGACAAGCCTCTTGTTTCAAAAGAATTTATTGAAAGAGCTAAAAGAGATAATTTAAATGTTGTTTGGATTGACCATCATCAGGTTGAGAAAATGACAGCAGAAAATCTGCATTATTACAATACTTTTCATAATGACAAAAAGAATGAGCCTGTTTCTTATTTATGCTATAAAATAACTGGAATCAAGGAAGATTTATGGCTTTCTATGATAGGGTGCATTAGTGATTGTTATCTTCCTGACTTTTATCCTGAATTTGAAAAAAAATATCCTGATTTAGGGTTGAATAATCCCAAATCTGCTTTTGATTTGTTGTATAAATCTGAAATTGGAAGAATTGCAAGAATACTTGATTTTTCTTTGAAAGACAGCATTACTAATGTTGTTAATATGACTAAGATTATGATGAATGTGAAGAATCCAGTTGATATTTTAGAAGAAAATAGCAAGACAAAACAGATTTTTAAAAGATATAATGAAATAAATGGAAAGTATCAGCAATTAATGGAAAAGGCAAGGGCTCTTGCTGATAAAAACATGATTTATTTTCAATACGGAGGTTCTTTGAGTTTAAGTGCTAATCTTTCTAATCAATTGATTTATGAATTTCCTGATAAAATTGTAGTTGTTGTTTTTATTAGTGGAGATGTTGCTAATATTTCTATTAGGGGAAAAGGAAATGTGAGGAAGCTGACACTTGAGGCAATTGAGGAAATTCCTGGTGCAACTGGTGGGGGGCATGAAAATGCAACAGGTGCTAAAATTAATGTAAGTTATCTTCCTAAGTTTAAGGAAAAGATTGAAGAGTTGATTAATAAAATGTATAAGTAATATGGAAAATACAAGAATTTTTACAGGAATAATTGCAGGAGTTGAACATGTTGACTCTTTATTTAGTATTATTAAACTCTATGATATTTATGATACTCTTAATAGGGGTCCTATTAATCTAAGATTTTATTTTTATGTTCCTAAATTATGTGAAGGAAGAGCAGTTGATATAATTGAAACTTCTTTTATTTCTGAAAGGTCTCGTAGAGTTGAAGCATTGGAGCAGGAGCTTATTGGTGTTGATTTTACAATTCGCATAAAAATTGGAGCTGATTTGATTGATAGGATATTGGCAAGTAGATGAACATTTATTTTGTAAAAGAAAGGATTATTTTTATTATAATGTAACCTGCTAAAGTTATTAGTCCTATTTTAATTAATACACGTGAAAAATCTCCAATCTTTAGATTGGAGTCTTCATTTACCGATTTTTCCCGGCCCTCACAAAACCAAAGACAAACTCCACATCTCAGAAATCTTTTATGGATTTCTGAGCACTATCAGAAATTTTCTGAAAAATTTCTGAAGCTTTAGTGTGGAGTATAAAACCGAAGGTTTTGTGATAGTCATTTTTAAACATAAAAAATCTGCGAAAGATTTTTATGGCTTAGAAATTGCTAGAAGCAATTTCTAAATCAGAAAATTTTTTTTAGCTATTTTTAAATTAATGATAGGATTCCTCTTATTACTATGAATCCGATTATTATTATTATTAATATTTTAATGATATCTAATACCGCATCCACAGGATCTGTTCTTCTACTCATTTTAATATGCTCTTTTGTAATTCTTTTATATCTGATTTAATATTTATAAGCTGTTCATGTATTTTAAGCTTTTCCTCTAGTTTTTGCTGTTTGGACTCTAAACTGTCTATTTTATCCATAGAGTTATCAGTTTTTATTTGAATGCTAATAATAAGAATGATTAATGCAGAACCTATCACTATAAACATTAACCATATAAGGTTTATTTTTTGTAAAGTAAATAAGTAACCAGAAACTAAATTAACCATTATGCCAATTGTTACTGGGATTAATATTTCTCTTGAATTAATAAGCCTATTCATTAGAGTTATTTCTTCTTGTGTCTTTAATAAAAACTAATATACTGAGAAATAACCTTTTAAACAGATAGGTTTTTAAATTAAGGTTTTTTGATTATTTCATGAATGAGTTAATAATAATGTGTTTGGCAATACCTTTATATTAGTTATAACTGAGTTTTTATTAGATATTTTATTAAATGTTTATTTATATTGTAAATATGAAAAATAAAAACAGCCTCTTTCTTTGGAAAGACCCTGGGGAGAAAAACTAAAAATGAAAAAAACCGAATATGACGGCAAGTTCATTTCTAAAAGAAATGAAGATGACAGCAAGTTCATTTCTAAAAGAAATGAAGAGAAATCTCGAAAAAATGTTTTATTTAATAGCGAGGAAGTTAAAGGCATTTCTATTAAAGGTTATGATTTTGATGAAAAACTAGATATAGATAAATTATTGGACAGTTATGTTAGCACTGGATTTCAGGCCAGTTCTTTTGCAAAAGCAATTTCAATTATTAAAAAAATGATTTCAGAAAAATGTACTATTTATCTGGGATATACTAGTAATATGGTTACTTCAGGACTTAGGGATATTTTTAGATATCTTGCTAAACATGGAAAGGTTAAGGTCATTGTTACAACTGCCGGAGGTATTGAAGAAGATATTATAAAATGCTTGGGTGATTTTAAATTAGGTGAATTTTCAGCTAGTGGTGAGATACTTAATAAAAAAGGAGTTAATAGGGCTGGAAATATTTTTATTCCCAATGCTTTATATTGTAAGTTTGAGGAATTTTTAAGTCCAATTTTAGAAAAAATTTATGGGGAACAAAAGAAAACTGGAAAAATAATTTCTGTCTCTGATTTTATTAAAATTTTAGGAAAAGAAATAAATGATGAAAGAAGTATTTATTATTGGTGTTATAAGAATGATATTGAAGTTTATTGTCCTGCAATAGTTGATGGAAGTATTGGAGATATGATTCATTTTTTCATGTATAAACATCCTGACTTTAAATTAGATATTGTTGGAGATATTCATAAATTAAATGAATATACTATTGTTCAGAAGAAGACTGGAACGATTATTCTTGGTGGAGGAGTTGTGAAACATCATATTAATAATGCAAATATGATGAGGAATGGAAGTGATTATTCTGTTTATATTAATAGTCATGAAGAATGGGATGGAAGTGATGCAGGAGCAAGGCCTGATGAAGCTGTAAGTTGGGGAAAAATAAAAAGCAAGGGAGAGAGTGTTAAGGTTTTTGGAGATGCAACAATTCTGTTTCCTTTGATTGTTGCGAAGTGTTTTGCTAAGAAGTAAGATTTAAAAACATTGCCCCATAGTCCTTGAGATGAATGAAGCTAATTTCGAAGTTAGGGATTCTAGTATTGCTGGAAAAGGAGTTTTTGCTAAGAACTTCATAAAAAGAGGAGAGGTAATTTGGGTTCTTGATGGAGAATTATGTAATATTGATGAAATAATAGGGAAGGTTGATGCAGGTATGGAAGAAGGTTCTGATCCTTTGGGTGTTGATGATGAACAATATCTTGATTTAAATGAATTATCTAGAACATTTAATCATTCTTGTAATCCTTGTGCTTTTATAAGGGGTAAAAGCGAGTTAGTTGCTTTAAGGGATATTCAAGAAGATGAGGAAATAACTTATGATTATTCTACTACTATGGATGATAATCGTGAAAAAATAGAAGTATCCGGGGGAGGGCTTTGGACAATGGAATGTAATTGTGGGAGTGGAAACTGTAGGGGAATTGTTGATCAATTTAAGACTTTGCCTAATGAAAGAAAAGAGTTTTATATTAAAAATAGACTAGCACCTGATTTTATTATAAGAAATTTTATAAAAATTATTAGTTAATAGGTCTTTCCTGCATAGATGAAATAATCTGCTTGTTTTTTGCAGATAATACATTTTTCATTTTTTACTTTGTCTTTTTCAGATATGAATACTGCTTTTGCTCCTTTTGTTTCGTATTTTAGCATTTCTTCACATTTCTCATTTTTGCATAGAGGAATTATGCCTACTTTTTTATTTTCTATTATTTTTTTAAGCTCTTCTAGAGAAGATGTTTTTTCTATTTTGCTTTCAAATATTTTCTTTGATTTTTCAAAGATATTTTTTTGTATTTCTTCAAGTATTAATGGCACTTGTTTTTTAATATCTTTTAATTTTATTTGTTGTTTTTTTAAAGTATCTCTCCTTGCAAGAGTTACCTCTTTTTTATCCAAGTCTCTTGAACCAATTTCTATTCTTATTGGAATTCCTTTTAATTCATATTCATTGAATTTAAAGCCAGGTCTTTGGTCTTCTCTATCATCGAGTATTGGAGAGTAATCTTTTAGTTCTTCAAATATTCTTTTTGATTCAGATAAAATCTTATTTTTATTTTCTTCATTAAATATAGGGATTATTACAATTTTCCTTGGGGCGAGTTTTGGAGGAAGAATTAGTCCTTTTTCATCAGCATGTATTGCAAACATTGCACCTAGCATTCGTGTGGATATTGCATAGGTACATTGATAGGCATATTCTTCTTTTCTATCTTTGTTTAGAAATTTTATTTCATAGGCTTTTGCAAAATTCTGGCCATCATAGTGAAAACAAGGGCCTTCAATGATTCTTCCTGATGGAAGAATGTAGTGAAGTTTTGTTGATGCAACTCCTCCTGCAAATTTTTCTCTTTCTGTTTTTTTACCTGCTAATCCATAGAGTCCGAGATATTCTCTACAAATTTTATCATAGGTATCTAATATTTGTTTTCCTTCTTCTAATGCTTCTTTTTCAGTTGCAAGCACTGTGTGAAGTTCATTCCATAGAAATTCTCTTGTTCTAAAAAATGGAACCGGGTGAGAAAATTCCCATCTAATAACATTATTCCATTGATTTAATTTTAATGGTAAGTCCCTCCAACTTCTAATCCATTTTGAATAGGAAGGATACATTATTGTTTCTGAAGTTGGACGAACAGCTAGCCTTTCACTTAATTTGGTTTCTCCTGCATGAGTTACCCATGCTACTTCTGGTGAAAATCCCTCTACATGTTCTTTTTCCTTATTTAGATATTTTTCTGGAATAAATAATGGGAAGTAACAATTTCTTATTCCTAATTTGGAGAATTCTAAATCAACTAAATGTTTAATTCTTTCCCAAATTTCATAGGAACTTGGTTTAAATACAATGCATCCTGACACTTCAGTATAATCTGCTAAATCTGCCTTTATCATTAATTCTGAGAACCATTCTCCAAAGTCGTCTTTATCAGCTGTTACTCCTAGGTTTTTTTCTTTTGACATTTGATATTATTCTTTATATTTTGTATTTTATAAACTTAGTTATAACCTATTGTTTCTATATTTCGTTTATTTTTTTCTTATTTTTCTTAAATATTGTTCTCCTTTCTTTGTTTGATATTAAATCAAGAATATTTTTATTACCATTTCCAACTATTACCTCAATTCCCTCTTTACACATCATTTCTGCAGCTATTATTTTAGAATGCATACCTCCTTTTCCTAAATTTCCTTTTCCATTTGCAAGTTTTTTTGTTTCTTTAGTTATATCTTCTACCTTTTCTATGAAAATAGCATTTTCTTTTGAAGGATTGCATGTAAATAGCCCGTCTACATCTGTTAATATTATTGCCAAATCAACCTTAAGTTCAGTTGAAATTATTGCTGCTAAAATATCATTATCTGTAAATATTTTATTTTTCTCTAATTCTTCTTTATTTATTAGGTCATTTTCATTTATTATGGGAATTACTCCTCTTTCTAAATAGGAATTAAGAATCTTAGTTATTGCTTGTTTTTCTTTTGCTAAAAAATTATGGTGTGTAAGCAAAACCTGTGAAATTCTAATATTTTCCTTGTCAAATAGGTCTTTATAATTTTTAATTAAGGCTACTTGTCCTTCCCCTGACAGAAGCTGTAGGCTTAATGCATCGCTCGGTCTTTCTTTTAAATTTAGAATTTCCATACCACAAGCAACTGCTCCAGAACTTACTAAGATTATTTCATGGCCTTTTTTTGAGAGTTCAGATATTTCTTTTACTTTTTCTCTTATTAAACAGATATTGAATTTATCCTGGTATCTTGTAATTGCTGAACCTATTTTTATTAATATCCTTTTTTTAGAATCAGTAGAAAAAACTTGAGATTGATTATTAGTTCCAACTAGGAATATAACCAGGTTTTAATAAACCAACAACTCTGTTCTCCAGTGAAATTGCCATATATGTTTCTGGAAAGGGATATTTATAAATATAACTGTAATTAGCAGTAGATAACCATTCCCCTCTATACAATAAAAAATAGCTGGCTTCGCCAGAGAT
>CAYHLB010000059.1:0-6644 GCA_964357325.1 Candidatus Woesearchaeota archaeon | reverse complement strand
CCATTAACCCAATTTTCATATCTTTTAAACATAAACTCAGGATGCCATTTTACTTTCTTACCCTGTTCTACTAATTTTTTCCTTTTATCAAGAATTTTAATAAACCATTGTTTAGTTGGAAGAACCTCTATTTCAACACCGCACTTGTCATGGACATTAACTGCATGAGAAATAGATTTTTGCTCAACAATTAAATCAGCATTTTTTAAATCTTCAAGAATTTTCTTTCTTGCTTCTTTTATTTTTAATCCAGAATATTTTCCTTCTTTAATTGTCCCATTTTGATTTAAAATAATTCTCGGAATTAATTTATGCCTATTAATCGCTTCTGCATCATATTTATCTCCATAGGAACATATCATCAAAACCCCTGTTCCTTTATCAATTTGAGCAGATTCATCTGCAATTATAGGAACTTCATAATTAAACAAAGGTACCTTTGCTTTTTTTCCAATTAAATTTGTATATCTTTTATCAGAAGGATTAACAAAAACTCCAACACATGCTCCAAGTAATTCAGGTCTTGTTGTTGCAATTAACAAATCCCTATTTTCGCAAGAAAATTTTAAAGTAGAAAATAAACTAGGAAGTTCCTTATCTTCAAGTTCAGCTTGAGCAATAGTAGTTTGACATTCAGTACACCACAAAGTAGGAAATTCTTTCCTATAAACCTCTCCTTGATTATAAAGATCAATAAAGGATTTCTGAGATATTTTTTGACTATGTTTATCAATAGTAGAGTAATAGCAATCATAGTCACAGGAAATACCTAAATTAATCCAATCTTTTATAAAAACAGGAGTCATTTCTTTTAATGTTTTCAGACAAAGTTCAATAAATTGAGACCGAGTCATATCCTTGCTTTTTATATTATTTTTCTTCTCAACATATCTTTCAGTAGGAAGTCCATTATCATCAGTTCCAAATGGATAAAACACATTTCCATTCATTCTATGAAATCGTGCAATAAAATCCTGTTGAGAATAGGAATAAGCATGGCCAATATGCATATTTCCAGAAATATATGGTGGAGGAGTATCTATGCTATAGACTTTCCCTTTCTTTTTAGAATCAAATTTATAGATTTTTTCCTTTTCCCATAACTTTTTCAGCTTTTCTTCAACTTTCTTAGAGTCATATGCATCAGCCATAACCTTTTTAAATAACCTTATGTTTTAAATCTTATGGCAAATAATGAAAATCTTTGTGATGTCTAAAATCCTCATTCGAGGATTTTGGATCATGATCAAGAATGATTATATAACAAAATTCTTGACATTTTCAAATTTACCATTTTAAACGAATATAATCAAAAATGGCAAATCAAGGTATAAGCATGCCCTCAATGGGCGGTGGTTTAATAAGATACAATGAAGAATATAAAAGCAGATTTATGCTAAAACCAGCACATGTAGTTTTATTCATAATATTAATACTAATTTTTGTAATAGGTTTAAAGATATTTTTCCCAATAAAATAAATTCTTAATTTAACATGTTCCCAGGACTAGACCCAAAAAAAATGCAAGCAGTTATGAAGCAAATGGGCATAGCTCAGGAAGAAATAGATGCTAAACGAGTAATCATCGAATGTTCTGATAGGAATATCATCATTACAAATCCTTCTGTAACAAAAATAAAAATGCAAGGCCAGACTAATTTTCAAATATCAGGAGATGTTTCAGAACAAGCAACTTCAAGTGAAGATACGACTGAAGAAGATATTCAAACAATAATTGAAAAAACAAATTGTTCTAAAGAAGAAGCAAAGCAAGCATTGGAAGATGCCAATGGAGATTTGGCAGAAGCAATTCTAAGTTTAAGCTAAAAATTCTGTAACTAATAAGATACTTATTTCCCTAACTTACTAATTCATAAAAATATGAACTTGTGAATATATAATAAATTTCACCATAATAATTAAGCTAATCCTAAATCCCCTATTCTTTTGAGAACAGTCATAATTATATAATCCTCTTACTCCATTATATAAGTATGCCAGAAAAATATAAGGAGTATTTAAAGGAATCTGCAAGACACTTGCAAATTGCAGACCACATGACCTATATCACCTTTCCACTTGTAAATGAAAAAAAACTAATAATAAAAATTTTTGAAGAAATATTTAAGTCAATAAAAAACTCAATAAAATCTGCAATACATTTTGAGTTTGAAAATAAAAACATAATCCTTTCCAATAAAGAAGAAGAAAATATAACCAATTTTATTGAAAATCTTGCAAAAGATTATGAGATTAATGAAAAAGAAATAAACAAAATAAAAGAGATAATGGAAATAGAGAAAAAGCATGAAGAAAGTTCAATGGAGTTTGTTAAAAAAGAAAAATTAGTTATGATGTCAGATAATTTGGATATAAAAACACTTACAATAGAAAATATAAAAGAATATCTTACCATATCAAAGAACCTATTCTTGAAGATAAGTAAGAAGAATAAAACATTAAATTTATAACAAATAAAAACCAATATCTAAGATGTTAAGCATAATCATAATAACAAAAAACGAAGAAAAAACCCTTCCGAGGTTATTAGAATCAATTAAAAATCAAGACTTTAAAGATTACGAATTAATTCTCTCTGACGCCAGTAGTACAGACAAAACAAGAGATATAGCACAAAAATATGGTTGTAAAATAATTAAAGGGGGTCTTCCAGCAGAAGGTAGAAATAATGGAGCAAGAGTTGCAAAAGGAGATATACTGCTTTTCTTAGATTCAGATACAAAATTACCTCCTAATTTTTTATCAAAAAATTTAAAAGAATTTAATGAAAAAAAACTTGCTATTGCTATTCCATTTCCAATACCACTATCAAAAAAATATTCAGATCAGGTCATATTTAAATCCTACAGGGGTTTTGCAGTAATAACTCAATTTTTTATACCAAATGGAGGTGGATTTTGCATTTTCTGTAAAAAAAAAATTTTTGAAAAAATAAGAGGTTTCAATAAAACATTAATCCTTGGTGAAGATCATGATCTTATTAGAAGATGTTCTAAATATGGAAGGTTTAGAATACTAAAAAATAAACCAATTTTGCTAGATGTAAGACGACTTGAAAAAGAAGGAAGATTCCTTTTTCTAGTAAAATATATTACCTGGGGATATCAACAAATAATACTTGGAAAAAAAACCCATAGTTCAATATTTGAATATAACATGCAAGGAATTAATATAACAAAGATGAATAAAAAAGGAACAAATGAAATCTATTATGGATTACTAAATTACATAAAAAAATGAAAATTGCATTTGGTGTTTTTGATTGGGGATTAGGGCATGCAACACGCTCAACGCCATTAATAAATGAATTAGTAAAACAAGGTCATGAAGTTCACATTATCTCAACAGGCCGTGCATTAATAATTCTAAAAAATAATTTTAAAGATTCCTGCATATACCATGATATTCCAAGCATTTTTCCCCCTTATTCAAAAATGCCCTTTCAAATTTCCTTTGTCCTAAATGCCCCAAAAATGATTAAAACGCTAAAAGAAGCAAGAAAACAATCCAAAGAGCTAATAGAAAAAGAAAAATTTGACATAGTAATATCAGACGCAAGATATGATGTTTACGACACTCCTGAAAATTCATTCATAATCAAACACCAAGTTCGTTTTAAAGCTCCCATATTCATACAAAATATATTGGAAAAATTTCTAGCAAATCAAGTCAAACACTATAAATATGTCCTTGTTCCAGATTTTCCAGGAGAAGAAAATCTCTCAGGCTGTTTATCTCACAATCTAAAACACATACCTAAAGAAAAAATAAAATATTTAGGAATAATTTCACATATTAAAAAAATAAAAATAAATCAAGATATTGATTATTTTATTTCACTTTCAGGACCAGAACCTGGAAGAACTCAATTGGAAAAAAAGATTTTATCACAATTACCTGATTTAAAAGGAAAAATAGTGATTGCAGGAGGAGCTCCAGAATGCACTACACAACAATGTAAAGAAAATGTTGAATTCCATAGTTTTCTCAACTCAAAAGAACAAGAAAATATAATGAACAGAGCTAAATTTATTATAACTAGGTCTGGGTACACAACAATAATGGAACTAGCTGAACTTGATAAAACACAAACACTTTTAATTCCAACTTCAGGCCAAACCGAACAAGAATATCTCGGAGATTACTATGAAAAAAAAGGCTATTTTCATCATGTTAGCCAATTTAAATTAAATCTTAAAAAAGATATTGAATTTGCTAGGGGTTTTAAAGGATTTAATCCCCCTTGGAAAACAGAGCAATCTGTAAAAAATTTTATTGAAATAATAAATCAACATGCAGAATGATAAAAGTAACATTTATATATTAATTACCCCTTTTAAATTAACCCTTTTCTTAACATTTAAAAGAATTTAAGGAAAACACAACTATCCCTAACCAAATATGTCAGAAGAAGCCCTAGAGAAGATTATGAAAGAAAAGATCTCTGCAGATCATTTATTATATGTTAGCATGAAATATACTAAAACCTGCGATGTAATGATAAATCTTATAAAAAGATGGAAAATAATGATGGATTATAGTTTTGATGGGCTTTTAGAAAAAGCAAAAAAGAAAAAAATAATAAAAACCATTCCAGATGCTCCAAAATTAAAAATAGACCTAATCAAACAGACTTTTAAAAAAAATGAGGAAGTTATGAATGCAGTTGAAATCTATGAAATGTTCAAGATAATAGACATCTTAAACAAAACTAAAGAAGGAGAATTTAGAAAAGGCGTTTGTTTAACCATAACCTATAAATGGAAAGAAATTTCAGTAAATCTTGAAAAACTAAAAGAGTACGCTGAAATCTTAGAAAGGTTTATAAATTATACCAAGCTTTTTCTTTTAACTAAAAATTGATGAAATCAAGGTTTTAACTGCTTAAAATGGCAAAAGTTTATGCGATATTATCTGGAAAAGGTGGCGTAGGAAAAACTACAACAACCATAAATCTAGGTACTTCCCTAAATAAGCTAGGCCAAGATGTTATAATAGTTGATGGAAATCTTACAACCCCTAATATTGGAATACATTTAGGAGCACCAATTGTTCCAACAACTCTAAATCATGTGCTAAACAATCAGGCAAAAGTAGAAGACGCAATCTATGAACATGAATCAGGTACAAAGATAATTCCTTCATCTCTTTCTCTAAAAGAATCAGAAAAAGTAGACTACAAAAAATTGATAGAAGTTGCAAAAAGATTAAAAAAAATATCAGAGTTTATATTAATTGATTGTGCAGCAGGCCTTGGAGAAGAAGCTAAATCTTCAATGTTTGCAGCAGATGAAATAATAATTGTAACAAATCCTGAAATGTCTGCTGTAACCGACGCCCTAAAAGCAATAAAACTATCAGAAGAGATGGGAAAACCTGTAATTGGGGTCATAATAACAAGATTTCAAGGAAAACCAGTTGAAATGTCAATTTCAAACATAAGAGACATGCTAGAAGTTCCGATTCTAGGTATAATTCCAGAAGATGATGCAATAAAAGAATCTCAGGTAATGAAAAATGCAGTAATTTTCACTCATCCAAAAAGCAATGCCTCAAAAAGCTATAATCTAACCACAAGAAGAATGCTAGGAGAAGATGTAAAGTTTGAAATACATAAAAAAGGATTTTTAAGAAAAATCCTAGGTTCATTGGGAATACAAAGTTATTAAGCAAAAGATATAAAAATATAAACCCCCTACAACGAAATATAAAATGAATCAATGTGAATTTTATGAAGAATGTGGAAAAGCAAAAGCATACTTTTGTGAGCATGAGGGTAGAAAAAGAGATGGAACTGCTGCTGCTTGCAATTCTTACAAACATTTAAAAAGATCTTCAGAAAGTATTGGAGAAGAAATAAAGGCATTAGAACAAGCTTCAAGAGTTACAAATAAAATAATGAAGTTAGAATTTACAATATAAAAATGGTAGAAGGAATCGTAACATTTAATGAATGGTCTAAAATAGACCTAAGAGTTGGAGAAATTCTTGAAATAGAAGAAGTTCCAGGAGCAGACAAGCTCTATAAATTAAAAATAGATTTAGGAACAGAAACAAGAACCCTTGTAGCTGGATTAAAACAATACTATCAAAAAGAAGAACTAGAAGGAAAAAGATGCATTGTATTCTGCAATTTAGAGCCTAAAAAATTAAAAGGAATTGAAAGCAAAGGAATGTTACTTGCAGCAGTTAATGATGATCATTCAGAAGTGAAACTTCTTCAGCCAGATGGTTCAATTGAACTTGGAAGCAGAGTTAGTTAAAAGAATTTCTTATTTCTTCACTAATCCCATTTTCTTTACATAAAGAAAATTCATTTCCAACCCCTGAAAATCCCTTTCCAGAAAACCAGTGATTTAACTCAGGATAAGTTTCAACATCTGCACCTAAAGATTTCCAATATTTTGCAACTTCATCTAAAGGTTCAATTGTGGCTGACAAGCCAATTTTTACTGGCCAAATTTTTGAGACTTCGTTTAATCTTTCAAGAGATAAAGATAAATAAGTTCCTCGCTTGTTTTCCAAAGAATGAATTTCATCTACAATGCAAAATTCTACTGCCCATAATTTTTCTATGAATTTTTTTGAGGTTAAGACAATTGCGAGTGTTTCTGGAGTTGTAA
>CAYHLB010000058.1:0-6756 GCA_964357325.1 Candidatus Woesearchaeota archaeon | reverse complement strand
GGAGAAATGAATTAAAATGAACATAAAAACATTTTCAAGGCCAAAAAATATAACTTTAGTTGGAAATCCAGAGACATTAGAAGAATCAGAAGAACAATTAAGAGATGATCCAATGAATTGTCCTCAAGAAAATATTAATCTTCCAGACCTAGTGTTTACTTTAAGACATAATCCAAGACAATATTTAAGACCTTGCGTAAGATATGAAAATGGAAAACTCCAAGTTATTTCAAATAAAACATTTTATCAAGCAGCAAAACAAGCAGGATTAACAAAAATAAGTTTTGATCTTTTAACACAAGGACTTCCAGCATTAGAAGAATTAATGCAAAAATTTAGTCTTGAATCATCTCCATTTCCAATACAAAGAGAATTTATGGAAAGATTTTTATTTTTTAGAATACAACCAAGAATATTTCAGTATGAAAGTGATCTTGTTATACCAAATCCTGAAAATTTCTCAGAAGAATTTCAAAGAAACAATTGTTTAGCCTATAAAATAATGATAGAACCAAAAAAAACAGGAGAAATTGATCATGAATTAGTTGCAACACTTGTAAATCAAAATTCTTATTTAAGAAGTATTAATGGAATAACTTCAAGAGATTGGAATTTAGGAAAATATATTAGATAACTATCTTGAGATTGTTATTAATCCCTTTTTCATGAGTTCATTAAATTTATCAAATCTATTAACAGGAACAAAAAAAGCATCACTTTCAGTAGTTGCAGCTGTACGTATTATGGGTTTTTTACCAGTAGGATTATAAACATTCTTTGAAACTTCGATTTTAATTACATTAAGTTCTGATGGGCTAAATCCCATTTGTTGAAGAGCATCAATAGCTTCTTGAGGGCTCTTACAAAAGAAAAATCCGCCTGTTGACTTAGAGGCGTCCAAGCCTTTTGAAAAATCTGAAGCAACAGCATTAGGGGTAGCATGATAAAAAACTATTTTAGGTTGATAAGACTCATGCATATAAGGATCTAAACTGCGATAATTCTCTAAAAGCTTTTCAAAATTAGCAGTATTATGAGCAAGATGCCTATATTCAGGAATAAGTTCTCCTGCAATACCTCTATCAAATAATTCTCTTGATACATATTTTGTCTCCACATTTTCATAATTTGATAATCCCTCTTCCAAAATAGCATACTTTCTATGTAAATCTAGATTTTTATGAGCTTCTAAAATTATATCTCCATTTGTTTTTCCATTAACCTTTGATGGTCCATCAACATAATTTTTTCCTAAGACTTCTCTTGCATAATCTAATCTTTGACCTAATCCTTCTGGTGTATCAGGTACCCTCATAACAGATTCTACATCTCTTTTTGGAACACTGCTAAAGGACGGCTTATTGCTATTATGCACCACAATCCCATCAACAATAAAGTTCTCATAACCCTTAACCTCCAAATTATAAACATCAACACCTTCAGAAACATTAACATCCTTAATAGAAATAATCCTTGCTTTCTTTCCATTAACAGTAAAAAGCTCATCACCAACTTTAAGTTCAGAAGCCTTAACCCAAGAACCATTAATAAGAAAAGGATGTTCATTCGTAACTCTTAATTCACCTTTTTTAGTAAATAAATCAGAATTAAAACTAAAAGCAGAAACTCCAATAACTAATAATACTATAAAAAATAAAACAAATAATACACTCTTTTTCATAAAAACAATAATCAATTAAGTTATATAAACATTATTAAATAAAAACTTCGATTATTTTAGAATTAACTTCATAATCTTTAATTAACTTATACAACTCATCTTTATATTCTATAGGAAACATAACGCAACTCTTTCCTAATTTTTTACCAGAATATCTTTCAATTAATCCACTATACCTTTTTCCATTCACCCTAAACCCATATAATTTATTTAAAAAAGCACCACGATTTCTTCCTATTTTATCCCAAAAAAATATTATATTATGCTTTGTTTCTGAAGGCAAATTTCTTGTTTGATACCTTGAATAAAGTATTATTCCTGTAGACATTATGCTTCTTTCAATATCTTTCCAAAGAGAAAGCTTTCCAGTTTTTATACTAAATCTATTATCAATTCCTTTTAGCTTAAACAAAGCAGATTCTCTGCTGGAATAAAAATTTTCTACAATATTTTTCACTTGATTTTCAAAATTTTCTGATTTTTTCTTAACTTCAATAAAAATATCTACATCACTCTCTTCATTTTGTTCTTCTTTTGCAAAACTTCCATACAAAATTATTTTCACAATATTATCTACATTTTTTAGATGATCAAACAAATAAGAAACAAAATACATGGGATAACTGTTTAACATTTTGTAATACTCCTTAATTCTAGAAACAAATTTATTTTTTCTTGAAGAATTTTTTCACTTGCAGGAGCACCATAGACCAAATCATCTCTTTTTTCCTCAATCTTTATTCCAATATCAATTATCTTATCAATATTCCCTATTGTTTCTACTTTACAAACAATTTGTTTTTGGATTATTTCTAAGACATTTTCCTTATTTTTTTTAAACCATAAATGGTTTATTTTTGACCCTTCTTTAATAACATTTAATTTATGAAAATATAATTCAATAACATTTGTCATCCCAAGAGAAATAGAAAAAGCTAACCTTCTTTGATGTGAAAGAAGTCCTCTTTCGTCTTTTAATGAAGATTCTATCTCTTCTTCTACTTCTTTCAAACTTTCTTCATGTTTTTCAGATTTCATTATAACCTAAGACATTTATCTTAATAACCTTAAGACATATGACTTTATAAATATTTCTTTTTTAAGACATTTATCTTAATAACCTTAAGACATATAACTTAATTTTCTCAAATACAGAATAAATAATAAATACATATATGCTCCTCCTTGCCCTCTAATCATATAAACATCACCAAGAATTCTTTTCTATTGATTCCCATCATAATCAAAAACAGTCATCTCAGTTTGAATATTATCCTCTATTTCTTTTTCTTCTTTTAACTTTTTTTCCTTAATCTTTTGAGAATTTCCTTTAGATTCTTCTTCATCTCTTTCAATCTCGCTTAAATCATCAATATCTGTAACAACTCCTTTTCCCATATCAATCATTCCTCATTTTTTTCACTTTCTTTCTTACTCACCCATTCTTCTTGTAATTGATTAATTAAAACAGAAACATCATAAGCAGCATCAGCATTTACAGAAATACTATTTATGCCTTTCCTAAATAAAAACTCAACCATTTCTTTCTTGCTTCCAGCTTGACCGCAAATGCTTGTTTCAACCTTATATCTTCTGCAAACACCAATAACCCTTTTAATTAAAGCAAAAACAGCAGGATTTAATTCATTATATAAAAATTGAACATCTTCTTCTTCTCTATCAAGAGCAAGTGTAAATTGAGTCAAATCATTTGTTCCAAAAGAAATAAAATCAACACCTTCTTTGCAAATATCTTCAATAATCATACAAGCAGCAGGAGTTTCTATCATTGTTCCAAATTTCATATTAGGAGTTTTAAATTTTAAAAAATGCTCTTTTGCCTGCTTAACTTCCTCAATCAAAATCACTTGAGGAAACATAACCCCAAAAATTTTATTAGGATATTTCAATGCAACCTTTCTAATTGCCATTAATTCAGCTTCAAAAATTTTAGGATGTTTTAAAGAAAATCTTATGCCATGAAGTCCAAGCATAGGATTCATTTCTTTTTTAGGTGCTCCTTGCAAACTTGCAAATTCATCTGTCCTAATATCACTACTCCTTATCCAAATTCCATTAAAATGTTCTATAATCCCTTCAATCTTGCTTGAAAGCAAATCAACATAATCAGTCAAACAATCATTTTTCTCATAATAAAGAGGATGTTTTCCAGAACTTGCAATAATTCCCTCAATCCTAGTCAAACCAATAAAATCAATTCCAGATAAAGCAGCCCTTTCAGCACTTTCAGGCATATCAACAATAACCTTTAATTTAATTCTTTCAGTAGCAAGAGCTTTTTTAATTTCCTTTTTCTCACTTTCAGCAACCTTTCCTTCGTAAACCTTGCCATTTGTACCATCTACAGTAATAATCATGCCATCTTTCAATACAGAAGTAGCTGTTTCAGTTCCAACAACACAAGGAATCCCAAGTTCTCTTGAAACAATAGATGCATGAGCAGTAATTCCCCCTTCATCAGTAACAATTGCAACAGACCTTTGCATTGCAACAACCATATCTGGATTTGTCATTTCAGTTACAAGAACATCACCTTTCTGAATTTTATCTAAATCTTTCATATCTCTAATTATTTTAACAACACCAACTCCAATTCCCGGACTACTTCCAAGACCCTTTAATAAAACATTTCCTTTTAATTCAGCACCAGTCTGATTTCCACCAACTTTCAAAGTAGTGATTGGTCTTGACTGAACAATATAAGTTTTTTCAGTATCAATTGCAAACTCAATATCCTGTGGCTTTCCATAGTGTTCCTCTAATTTCATCCCATATCTAGATAATTCTAATACCTGATTATGAGTTAAAACCTGTGATTTGCTTTTTTCAGGATTTAATTTAACAATAGTATTTTCTCCAGAACTATTTCTAACAAAAGCAATTTTTTTATCCAAAATTTTACTTTCTTTTATCTCCATATCCCTTGAGACAACATAATGATCAGGCTTTATCTGCCCTGAAACAATTCCCTCACCTAGTCCAAAAACACTTTCAATAACAATATTATCCTGATTTCCAACAGGATCTCTTGAAAACATAACTCCTGATTTAGCAGAGTCTACCATCTTTTGGACAACAACAGAGAGTAGTGCCTGACCCTCTTTAAAACCCTGTTTATGCCTATAATAAATAGCTCTTGGAGTATAAAGAGAAGAAAAACATTGCTTGACTTTTTGTATAAGTTGCCTATCCCCCTTGACATTTAAAAAACTCTCTTGTTGTCCTGCAAAACTCGCTTCAGCAAGGTCCTCTGTTGTAGCAGAACATCTAACAGAAACAAAAATAGGTTCATGAGAATTTTTCAAAATATTAATTGCATCCTGACTAACTCCAATAGAATCTATTTTTTCAGAACTTAAAATTTTATAAGATTCTATTATCTCATCTTCCATATCACGTGGAAGAATTTGTTTCTCAATCAAATCCCTTATTTCTCTTGATTTTCTTTGCAATTCCTCTGTATTTTCAAGGTCAGTTATATTCATAATAATATCTTTTATCTTCTCTTTTATTCCAGTAGAAGTTAAAAAAATATCAAAACTCTGAGCAGTTATACAAAATCCAGGAGGAACTGGAAATCCTGAATTATACATTTCACTTAAACTAGCTCCTTTTCCACCAGCAACACCAACATCATTTTTTGAAAGTTCAGAGAACCATTTAACATAATTATCCCTATCAGAAATATACACCATCTTTTTTGCCATGGATAAAGGAAAATAACATAATATTTAAAGTTTGTTATAATAATAAACAAACTTAATATTTTTAGGTTATTTTCAAATCAAAATTATAAAAAATATAGACTCCAAATAAAAGCAAGATTTAAAAGCATAAATTTTCTAATAATCCTATGATAAAAAAGATAGTCATCACAATAATAATTCTTTTAATACTTTTAGGAGTATTTATTATTGCATCAAAAGCAATAACTCAATACACAGGTTATGTAATAAAGAATATTGAAAATAAAACTGATTCTTTAATAGATTGCAGTACAAAAGTCAACACCCCAAATAATCTTATAAATAATTCTAAATGTAATGGAGGATAAATGGTATCAGTGAATAAAGAGACATGTATTGGATGCGGAGCTTGCACTGCAGTATGTGAACAAGTATTTGAAATGAAAGATGGAAAAGCACATGTAAAAAAATCCCAAGAAAAATCCAAAATTCCTTGTGTTAAAGAAGCAGCAGAAGCTTGTCCTGTTAATGCAATAAAGGCGTAAAATTATTACTATTAATAAAAAATAAATAAATTTATCAATTTTCTAATAAGGTTTAGGTAACGAAAAGCTTAAATAATTGTATATGTTCTATATATGAAGGCATCAGGGAATGCCTTAAGTCTTCAGACATCCCGCAAGCGTGTTCCCGGTTATTACTTAGGTAATACCGGACTTTATAATGATAAAGAGAATTTCTATTTATATTGATGGTGCTAACTTTGTTTATGGATTAAAATCATTACATCCAAAATATTCAGACTACCATTTTGATTTTGAAAATTATATTAAAATGATAGTAAATAAAGATAATCTAATAAACATTTTTTATTATAATGCATCATTAAAACAAGAAGTAAACCCAAGGAGGTTCAAAGAACAACAAAAACTTCTTGCACGATTAATAAAAATGCCAAAATGTAAAGTTATATTATGCAAGAGACAAAAGAGATTTACTGAAGATGATGAAGAGTATTATACAATAAAGGGAGATGATATTTATTTAGCATTAGATATGTTAAATCATGCTTGGGAAAACAAATATGACAAGGCAACTTTATTTTCAGGAGATGGAGATTTTGCCCAATTAGTAAAATATGTAAAAGATAAAGAAAAAGAAGTAGAAATGATTTCATTTGAAAAACTTGCATCAAAGAATTTGATTAATGAAGTAGATAGATGTATTTTTATTAACAAGAAAATAGCTAATCGATTTTTTTATAGAGAGAAGAAGAAGAAAATATGAAAAAATCAATAGAATTTATTAATATAAATGTATTTGTAAACGTAATTTCTTATAATTTGCTGGCTTTAGCCAGTATATAAT
>CAYHLB010000057.1:0-6759 GCA_964357325.1 Candidatus Woesearchaeota archaeon | reverse complement strand
GCTCTTTTGTATGGTGAAAACTTCAAGCGTTTTAGAAAAAAGATGAATGACTTGCCAATAGATGTAGACTTATTGGTAAATGGACTAGTTTCAAGAACTACTGATGCAACATGGAGCTTTGAGAGTATAGACAAAAATTCTCAAAAAAGAAAATTAGATGATTTAGAATTTTTAACTCCTTCAAGAGAATTATTAGTATCTATGAAAGTGCATAGTGGAAGGTTATCTGATGTAAGAGACATCATCGTATTGATGCCTTGCGATAAAGATAAATTAAAAGAATTTTTATTAAGAGGAAATTTAAAAGCATCAATAAAAAAACAAGCTTCATTTATTGAAAAACCATAATTTGATGATAGTTTTAAAGGAATATTTGGTATTCAGGCTTATGACCCAAAAGAGATAGAATCAGCTAAAAAATTATTTACTGACTTATTAAAAGAAATTAAGTAAAAATGAAATTTAGAAAGTATATACTTTTTGATATACTTTGTGTAAACGATAATATCCTAAAGGTAACCTTTTGTAACGAGTTACTTATTTACTGAGTATTTAGCCCAATTGTTTAATATGGGCGATAAGAGGATCGAACTCCTGAATCCTCGGTGTAAACGAGGTGGTTTGCCACTAGCCTAATCGCCCTTGTATCTATCTTAGGACCTTCATTCTAATGGTAAAAACCGCATCATTTAGAAAGTATATCATTTTTGATATACTTTGTGTAAACAAGTCAGTTTGCCACTATGTCAAACTTCTTTCAGAGGAAGTTGGACAGACAGAGATTTTTATAAAAATCTCTGTAGCCTTCAGTTTGTAAAAACTGGAGGTTCAGAAGATTTATTTTCTGAACTTACAGGTCCTTATTTCTATAAATCAAACATATTAAGCGTTTTTAAAACTTACTAACTCAAATAATTGAATAATTATTTTTATTCAACTGCTTCATAAGTCCCCATAGTAACATGCGCTTTAAATGCAGCAAGCTGCCTTTCACTAAAACCAGAATATGCTTCTGCAATTTCTTTTGCAGGAATTCCAGATGCAAGCAAATCAATTGCTTCTTCTTTACTAAGTTCTTGTTTTTGTTTTAAATCTCCATTTGTTTTTTGACAAGGAACATATGAACTTCCAAGAAATTGCCTATCAATGCAACTTGTTTTTAGATTAGATTGCATTCTATGATTTAATTGCCTTAATTTTTGCATTATCAATTTAAATTTATCATCATCTCTTACACTAGGCAATAATTTAGAGTGCCTTAATGTAGGACTGATTCTTTCAAAAACAAGAAAATCTTCTGGAATTTGGTCAGCAGGAGAATAAAATTTCCATAAATCAAAAAGCATTGGAGAACGCTTATTACTAATATAAGAATAAGATTCATGGTCTTCTGAAAAATAACCTCTAGTATGTTTTGCCCAAAAAATATCTCCTAAGAACTTATAAAATCTAGCTTCAGGATGACTAAAAGCTTGCTCTATTTTTTCTAAATACATTGCACGAAGATATATTCTAATTTCTTTATGTCTGGCAATTCTTTCTGCATTATTTCTAAAACCTTCATTTATTCCACACTCATCTAAAAATTCTTGATTATCAGGAATTCCTTTTAAAAATTCAATAACTTCATCTGAACAAATTTTTTTTGCAACACATAAAGGATCTAATGCAGCTCTTCCAAAATTCATACAGCATAAGACTCCTTGTTGAATTGCTCTTGATCTAGCCTCATTTAAGCATACATCTAGTTTAGTATCTTTAAATCTTTTAAAAGCAGATTCAGGAGATTTAGCAAATATCCTCAAATCACCTAAACTTTCAACCTTATAATCAGTAAGAAAATTATCCTGAGTATCTGATTGTTCTCTAGAACCATAATAATTTGTTGCAAGAATTCCTTGTTTAAATCTTTCACCTAGTAGTCTTCTTGCTGCAATTAAATCAAGCGAGTATCTACCAAGATTGCCAAAATGACCTGTATAATCCAAACTAATCACATCAAATTTTCTATCAGTATGTTGCAAATATCTCCAATCTTCTTCGCAAACAACTTCTATCCCAAGTCCAGCTTGTCTTAATCTTTCAGCTTTTCTTCTATCATATTCCAACCCAACAATATTTCCTCTAGGAATTCCAAGAGCATCATAAACTTCTTTGACTTCAAGTGCTTCCTCACCATCTGCTTCAGCACCTGGAAAACATAAAACTTTCAGATTTCTTTTTTGTCCAGCAGTATAATGTTTTGCAATGAAATCCCTAAGCTTTGCTCTTGCAATAGCTTTTACAGGATTATCATAAGTAAGAGGAGTTTCAACTGTTGCCATTTTATTTACCCCTCCAATGATAGATATGATCTATAAATGCACAATAAATTCTTTCGAAAGCATTAAACCTATAAAATTTAGCTAAATCTTTAATTGGTATTGGATCATCACCAACAGATTCTCCTGCAAATAATACAATCCCTCTGTTTAAACTTACTGCTTGAATTTTTGCTTGATCTAATAAATTCTTACCTAAACCTTTTCTTCGAAAATCTTTTGATACCTTTAGATTTTCTAAATAACAACTGTTATGATATTCTTCTGGTAATAAAGCTCTATCTTCATCAGTTAAATCTAGGGACATCATCAATCTTGCTATTTGTTCATCTTTTTTAGAATACTTTGCAATAAAAATTCCATTTTTTATAGGTTCTACTTCAAGTATTAGTTGAGATAAATTAATTGATTTCAACATTTATTTTCCTTCTCCCAAATATTTTGCAATCATATAATCAGGAATATCTTTATTCTCAACTAATTCTTGAACTCTTTCTTCAACAGTTTTTATATATTTTAGTTGAGATTCTTTGCCATCACAAAAAGTAAAACTATCATCACTTTCTCTGATATTTAAACTTAAACAATATGCTACAAATTCCCTTCTTAAATTATGTAGGGAAGTTTCTTCTCTATTGAAATTAAATAATTCTCCACACTCAACCATTCTCCTAATTTCTTCTAAATCTTTATCACAATTAACTTCTAAAGCTGAAACTTTTCTATGATTTAAACAAGCTGAAATACTTCTATGATTTCCATCTAAAAGAAGATAAGCAGAAGCTAATTTTTCAAATAATTGCTCATAATCTTTCCTTCTCCCCTCCAGAGTTCCAAGAGTAAGATTCGAGAATAAAACTGGCCTTTCCCAGTGTTGATACATTTTTTCCAACCATTGTTTAATTTCTTCAGTATCTCCGAGTGTTGTAACAATTACAGGAGGTAAAACTATTTCTTTTCTTCTTGAATAAATTCTATCATATATTTTTAATATAGGCATATTTCCTATATCATATTCTCCAGGCATAATTATTCTATTTGGATTAAGGGATAATTTTTTCATTTTTCTCCTCCATCATCTTCCATCAATTTCTTAACTCCATATTCAATAACATGGCTTCTATTCCTGAACTTGCCAGAACTAATTTTAGCCTCAATCATTTCAAGTATTTTCTTATCAACAGTTACAGATATTTTTGATTTCATTTTACACTTCCTTCCTTTTTCTTCTCAGGCTTTCTAGGTTTTTGGGTAACCCCAAAAATATATTTAGCTCTCATTGGAGAAAGTTCTTTATATAACTCAAATCCAGGAAATTGAGAAGGAGCAACATGATCTTGCTCTGGTTTATAATTAAGAGTCCTTCTCCACTCCATTTTACTTTCTATACCAGAAACATTAGGCCCAAAATGTTTAATACTTATACCTATTTCAGAGCAAAATTTATCAACTCGATCATCACTAAGACACAAATATTCTTCAGATTTTAGCCTATTGTTCTTATATTTAAAACATATATTTGCAACAAATAATCTAGGATTATGCAATGCTCGGCAAACACGAGATGAATAAAAATCAATATCTTCTATTAAGAAATTAAATCCAATGGCAAGTGGATTATTATGAATTGCATCACTTATCTTTTCAAAATCCTCTTGAGAAAGTCTTTCATCAGCATCAAGAACAAGGGCGTAGGGAGTTCGAACTTGCAAAAGTGAATAATTTCTTGCCTCAGCATAACTTACAAATTCATGATCATAAATTCTAATTCTAGATTGTTTTCTTTTCATCCTATCTAAAATATCCCTTGTTCCATCAAAACTTCCAGTATCAACAACAACTCCTGCACTGACAAAAGGCATAGTACATTCTAAAAAATCCTCAATACCTCCAGCAGCATTCATTTTTTCATCTCTTACAATTGCTGCAAGAGTCACATCAGGTAAAATTATTCTATTTGTCATTCACGCCGCCCTCCTAACTCTATCTCTTTCCTTTCTATTTCTTTCATCAAGATATTCAGCTAATTTCAAAAAATAACAACGAACTTCAGGAGAATATCTTTCAAGTCCTAAGCCAAGATGTTCAACATCAACAATTTCTCTTTTGCTTTCATCCCATATTGTTCGCATATCAAATTTTCTTCCAAAAGAAATAAGTCCTGCATATTGTTTTCCAAAATAAACCTTTAATCCTCTTCCTCTATGCAGAGCATCTGTTCTTCCTGTTCTAAAATCACTTTCAAGTAATTCTTGAACAGCTCTTTCTAAATAACAATCATGTTCAATTGCCCTTTCTGAAAATGCTTGAACACCATAGCAATTTAATTGATATGTTCTTGCAGGACCAACAGGAAGTGCAATAAGCCCAACTCTAGAATAATCAATTTCCCCATTAGAAATTCCACAAATAGCAATAGGTTCTCCATCAGTTCTAATATTTAAACTTATAATTTTATTTTTCATCTTTCCCTCCAACAATAGAATCAAGTCTTCTTGATTCATGAACATCTAAAGAAATTCCATTTTCTTCAAGAAAATCATTTACACCAACATAGGAAAGATTTGGTTTTCCATTAGAATATCTTTTCTCATATTCTTTTGAAGCTTCAGAAACAACATCAGCTTTTGATTTTTCTCCTCTCAAGTTATAAATCATTCTTAAATTAAAAAGAGCAGAAGTATATTCCTCCCTATCCTTGAATCTTGATTTTAAACCTTTAATTAATTCTCTTCTTGCAAGTTCATAATCCGCTTTCTTTCCATCTCGAAAACATTCTATTTGATCTAAATGTTTCAAAACCCTGCTTCTTAAATCATGAATACCACACTCGTAAACACTTCCAGAATTTCTATGTAAAAATTCATCAGTATATTTTAAAAACTCTCTTGCTTTTTGTTCATCATCAAATTCTTTATAATCACACTTTATTCTAACATAATCTTCAAATTCATAGGGAATTATTCTTAATTCTTTTGCATATCTGATTTTCTCAAGTAACTTAGGATTTTTTTTAACAAATATTTCTTCAAAAAGCAGCTCTTCAGGTATTTGTTCATATCTTGAACTCTCAGCTAAATCTTCAGCAGGACTAGTTATAGAATATTCAGTAAGAAAACCAAATTCTCTTTCTTCTTCAGTTAAATCTTCTAATTTTCTCCCTTTTCTTTCATTATAAAGACTCTTTCCATTTCTATCAACAGAAATTCTCTCAAACCTTTCCAAAAGACCAGGATTTTCTTCAAGCCCATAATCAACTTTTGAATGTGCTATTTCATGGCTAATTGAACCACTACCGGTATTTCTAAACACATCAATTGTCTTTGATTCACTGTTATAATATCCAGCAGTATTTCTACTTCTTCCATGCAATATAAATCTTACCTGTTCTAAAAAGGATTTTTTTAAATAATTTCTAGATTCAACATTAATTTTCTTCAAAGGAACAGCACCTAATATTTGATGTCTATGTAATTCTTCAGATATTTTTGAGACAAGTTCAGAATTATCCTCAACATCCTCTTCCCATCCACTTAAAGGTATCCAGAATTGTTCATAAAATTCTTGTCTAAGCCTTGAAGGATTTCTATTAAGATACGCCTGCCTAGCAGTATAGCAAGCTTCAGTTCCAACATGAAATAAAGTAGCACCAAGAAACATATTCCATGCAAGTTTTTTAAAAAATTGTTTAATTTTCACGTTTACCTCCTAATTTTTTCCATTCTTCCTCAGAAAATGTTTCACAACTATATGCAAAATCATTTAAATCAAAATCAAAATCTAATTTTTCAACACCAGGAGTAAAATAAGCAAGCCCACAATTATAAAGAGGCCTGTATTCTTTTTCTTTTACATCAGTTAAACCTTTTCCAAGACATCTCATTAAAAGTCTTCCTAATTCTTCTTTTTTAATATCATAACTCCTTTCATTCTTTCCAGAATATCTTCTTGCATATCTAACTGCTTCTTCAACTTCTGCTTCACTTAATGGAGTATTTGTTTTTTCTTGAAAAAATAAAATTGGATATATTTGATTTTCAGAATCATATTTAGTGCATCCAGCAACAAGAAGTATTGGCCTTACAAATAAACCCTGTTCTTTTGTTTTATTTCTTAAAAAAGTCATGTATTTTCCATCTCCTGGAGATGGATAAGGTCCGCCAAATGGATGTGTATGTAAATCAAATAAAGTATAATATGGTTTTTTATAATGAAATTTAAATGGATTTTCTATTTTAGGATATTGTTCTCTCCATAATCTATGTTCCATACAAAAATCTACAAAATCTTCTGCATTATCATCATCATTAGGATTTTTTCCAGTATGTTTCTGATATAATTCTTCTGCAAAATCATCAGCAATTTTGCTGCTAACTGCTTTTTCATTTCCTACAATAATTTCTTCAGGATAATTTATCCCATTTCCAAATAATTCTTT
>CAYHLB010000056.1:0-6792 GCA_964357325.1 Candidatus Woesearchaeota archaeon | reverse complement strand
GCTAATCCTTTAGAGACCATTATTTGCAACCTGATTCCTATCATGGAAGAGATTATTATGGGAGCCCAAAACCATTTTGATTTGTAAAATCTCATATCATAATAAGATAATCATTCTTTTTAATCCTATCTTCTTAGTTTTTGGATTTTAGCCTTATTGGAGTTGTTTCTTTTTTATACTTTTCTTGTATAATTAATTTGTACGTCTACGTAGAAAGATTTATAAATAATGTAGACGTATATGGCCTATGGCATATACTGAAATTAAAAAAAGAAATAAAAAAAAGTATTATTATAGAGTTATCTCTGTAAGGACGGGCAAAAAAATATCTAAAGTAAGAAAATATCTTGGAGTAAATTTGAATGAGAAAGAAAGAAGTATAAAAGAAAATAAGGCAGATAATGAACTTGGTTTAGTAATTAAAGATAAAAAAATGCAAATTATTGATAAATTCAAGCCTAAAATTATAAAGATTTTAAAGAAATATGGCATTAAAAAAGCAGGAATTTTTGGAAGTTATGCGAGGGGTGAGGCAAGGAAGGATAGTGATATAGACCTTCTTGTAGAACCTGCACCAGGCATGGGATTTAGTTTTTATGGAATGAATTTAGAGCTTGAAGATGAGTTGAAGAGAAAAGTCGATCTGGTTACCTATAAATTTATTAGCCCTTACATTAAAAAAAATATCTTAAGGGAGGAGGTAAAATTGATATGATTCCTAAAAATGATTTGTTATTTCTTGAGCATATTTTAGAGAGTATTAATGCCATAGAAAAGTTCTCGAAAGGTTTGTCTCCAGAGAAGTTAATTTCTAATAGATTAAAACAAAGCGCGATAGTTAGGGAAATAGAGATTATTGGAGAGGCTGCGAAAAATATTTCTGAGAGTCTTAAGGATGGCTATAAAGAAGTTAAATGGAGGGATATTGCCGGTACCAGGGATAAAATGATTTATCATTATTTTGGAGTAAATATGAACATTGTTTGGGGCATAATAACTGAAGATTTACCTATACTCAAGAAACAAATTGCAGATATCAAGAATAATTCATTTGAGAAAAAGAAATAATATCTGGATAATTATCTATAAATGTTTAGAAACATTTATAAGTTATTAATTCTTTATTTTCTAAAAGAGGCTAATATGGTTAAATATAGGAATATTTTTTTAGTTTATCTCTTTTCTATAATTACTCTTGGAATTTATGCTATTTATTGGGTGGTTTCTACAAAGAATGAGATTAATTCTAAGGGAGGAGAGGTTCCAACTGGTTGGTTGCTTATAGTTCCAATTGCAAATATATACTGGTTTTATAAGTATTTTGAAGGATTTGCAACTAAGATAAAAAAAGATAATAACACTCTTTTGTGGTTTATTTTGTGGATATTAGTTGCTATAATCATGCCTGCAATTGTTCAATCTGAATTGAATAAGATTGCTGGTAAGTAGATTTATTTTTTATTTTTTTTAATATTTGTTAGAAGTATTTTTAAAAATTTAGTGTCTATAGTTCAACTCAATTTTATTTGTTTTGTTAATATTAATATTCTTATTAAAGAAAAGCTTTTTGATAAGAAGGGGAAAGCAAGCACAATTATTTGATTATCACATCTGCATCATTGATGTTTTATTTATCTGGAATAATGTGAAGTTTTAAATAGATATTATTTATTATACTATCATGGATACTTGGAGGGAGATAAAAAAGGAGTGGAATATTTATCATTATTATTTTACAATAATTGTTTTCTTGATATTTCTTGGTATTAATTATTTTTCTAGGAATTTTAAGGTGGATTCTTTGAATATTCCAATTTTATTATCTGTTGTAACTTTTCTTTTTGGTTTTTTAACAAATATTAATTTTTCAATGTTGCTTAAGAAAGTTCATTCTTTAAAAGAGGGTCTTTCAAATGAAACTGCAAGACTGGTTAGTATGTACTTGCTTTCTAAACATCTTGGAAAAGAATTTAATGAAAGGATGAGATATTTGATTGATTGTTATACTATTAAAACTTTAAGAGATTATAGAAATTATTCTTCTGGAAGAGATCTTGTTTGTGAAATGTATGAGGTTTTACCTAAAATGGAAACAAGTTCAGATTCTAAAAGAGCTATTGCAAGTAGATTTTTAAGCGAGCTTACTTCATTTGAGGGTGTTAGGGAGGAACTAGAGTATTTGACTAGCAGTAGAATGGAAATTTCTTTAAAGATTGCAAATTATTTACTAGGTTTTATATTGATTGTATTATTATTTTTAAATAGGGGAGATATTTTTACAAATATGCTTTTTGTTATTTTATCTACTACAATTATTTTTATATTCTTGATTGTTGAAGATTATGATGATTTGAAGATAGAAGATTATGCGGCAAATATTAGCAATTCTGAACAAATTTTTGATTTAATTGGAAAGGAAAGGTATTATCCTCAGGAAATTTTAAATAGGGTTAGGTTGGAAAAAGGAAAGAAATACAGGATAGGAATATTTGATTCAAAGGCAAATAAAGAAAAGATTTTTAAATTAGAATATGGGGGGGGAAAAAAGCTCTTTTGAAAAAAACTCAGTAATTAAAAATTTCTGATACTTCAAAAATTATGAAGTCTTAGGAGAAAACAAGAGAAGATTAGAAGAAAGAAAAGTAAATAATTTTTAGTAATGTTTTGGGGGATGATTGGAAAGCAAGAGTTTGGGGAGAAAGAGAGGTATTTTGAATGGCATTTGTTTTTACTAATGTTTAAATAGGGGGATTTTTATCTATTTGCGAGGTGGTCAGCATCTTGGACTGTTTCTGAGAGGATTAAAATGCCTGTAGACCTTCGAACTAGGAAATTAGCAGAACTTGCTGTTAAGCATAGTGTTAGAGTTAGGAAAGGAGAGAAAGTTATAATAAGTGGAGGAAGTGAGTGTGTTGATTTTTTAACTGAATTATATAAGCAAGTTATTCTTGCTGGGGGGATTCCTATTGTTAGAGTTAATCTTCCAAATGTTGCTGATTTTTTTTATAAATATGCTAATAAAGAGCAGTTGGGGTTTTTCCCTGATTATTGGTTTAATACTGTGAGAGAAGTTCAGTGTTATATTGGTATTAATTCAGAGACAAATACTAAGGAATTGACAAATAGTGATTCAAAGAAAATTGCAGCAAGACAGAAATTACTTCATCCTATATCTGATTATATTGTTAATACTCGAGAAAAAATCAGAAGGGTTACAATTGCTTATCCTAGTGTTGCTCTTGCACAAGAAGCTGAAATGTCCCTTACTGAGTATGAAAATTTTGTTTATAATGCTTGTTTGCAGGATTGGAGGAGAATTGGAAATAGACTTGATAAAATAAATTCTGTTTTTGAAAAAGGAAAAAGTGTTCATTTAATTGGAGAAGGTGTTGATTTAAAGTTGAGCATTAAAGGAAAAAACTGCAAGGCTGATAATGGTGAGGAAAATATGCCTGGAGGAGAGGTTTTTATGGCTCCTGTGAGAGAAAGTTTGAATGGTTGGATTAAATTTGATTATCCAAGAATTGTTTCTGGAAAACAAATTAGTGGTGTTTTTTTAAAATTTGAAAATGGAAAGGTGGTTGAGTATGATGCTGAAAAAGGAAAGGAATTTTTAGGAGAATTATTAAAAACAGATGAAAATGCAAGTTATGTTGGAGAACTAGGGATTGGATGCAATCCAAGAGTAAATAGATATACAAATGATTTGCTGTTTGATGAAAAAATAGATGGAACAATTCATCTTGCACTTGGAATGGCATATAGGGATAATGGGGGAGGAAATGACAGTGCAATTCATATAGATATTGTAAAGAGCATGAAAAAAGCAAAGATAATTTTAGATGGAAAGATAGTTCAAGAGAACGGCAAGTGGTTAATATAAAAAGTTAATCAGTGCTTTTTAAATTCAGTCGTCTTTGACAGCCTGAATTTTTGATTTTATAGTTAGTGTTAATAATCTAAGGTTAAGAAAGTATCAATAAGTTAGGAAAAAGTAGCAATAAATTTAGGAGATGTTAAAAATTATTTAGACATTTTATATAAAAATGCTTTGTTCGAAGTTCTTAATAAGTTTATACCTTGAATAATTATTCTCTTATTTTTTATTTGTTCTCTCTCATTAATGGGGGGAGAAAAATTAAAAATAAGCTATTTTTGTACAATAGAAATCTGTTAAAACTTAATTCTGGGTAGAGTATATAAAAAGATAGATTTATATATATTTTGGATTATATGTTTCTAAGATGGTGAATAGAATTGTTTTTGATTATTTGAGCAAATATCATGGTCAGTATAATTTAGAGGATTTAAAGAAAAAAATATTAAGTGCAGGTTATCCTCAGCAGGATGTTGATGAAGCAGTAAAACTTCTTGGATTAGAGGAGAGTTCTAATGCTCCTAGAACTGATTCAAGCACAAATGTTGCAGTTTCTACTGCAAATCTTGGAACTACGAATACATTTAATGCACTTAGTATTAGTTCAAGTCCTGTTCAATCAAACTTTGGCAGTTCGAAACCTGTTGGAAAAAAATTTAAGTGGATGAAATTTGCAGGAATTTTAGGAATTATTTATTTATTAATTGGAATCTTATTAGGGGTTTTTTCTTATTTAAAATATTTAGATTTTACTAGTAGCATTATTTTGTATTCTTTGATAGGAGTATTTGGAATAATGTTTATTTCTATTTTCTTTTTTATATATGGTTTTGTTGTTATGGGAAAGTATGGTGATTCTGGCTTGCTTAGATTTGCTTCAAAATCCTATATTATTTTAATTATTTTAGGAATTTTGATTGGAGTTGTAACAGGAGTTGTTATAGTATTTATGTTAGGAGAGGTTATTACTGAATTTGGCAATATTTTAACAGGAGCAGGAGGAAATCCACTTCTTTTGTTTTCTTCTTTTGGAGGATTTGGAGAGATAATTGCAAAATATGCTCTAATGGTTATTAGCTTAGCTACTTTAGCTGGTTTTTGGATGTTGTTTTTTATTGTTGCTAGTTTTTGTTTTTTTATTGGATTAATGCAGGCTGGAAATGAAATTAAATTTGCAAAAATTGCAGGACTTTTTGGTATTTTGGCTTTAATAATATTTTTTGCATTTATCTTGCTTTTTTCAGGAGTTGCAACATTTAGTTCTGAAATGCTTTCAGGAGGAGATTTTGGATTAGTAGTTACTATTGGAATTATAAGTATTTTAGCATTAATAGGTTTTTGTTATATATTCATGGTTATTTCATTATTCAAAGGTTCAAGAAAGTTTGAGAGTGGTTATATATAATTTTTCACAATTAATCTGAAGCTTATTTTTATATTCTTGGACTTTTCCAATTATTATTATTTTTTGATTTTTTGATAGGTTTTTTGGGTGATTGTTTATTATTTCTATATTTGAATCATTTAGATTTATTATTTGGAAATTATCTAGATTAATTACCCTAGATATTTGACCTGAAGTTTTTATCTTTTGATTTAAAAAATTAGAGTTTATTTGATTAATTTTTACTAGTTTTGGTTCTTTGATTAGAGAAATTGTTAGTAGGAAGATTATTCCTATTATGGAGATTATTATGGAGAGAATGAGAATATTTTTTTCTTTCATTATTTTATAAAGATTTTTGAGATTAAATGTTTTTAGAAACATTTAATAAGTATTTTTTATTGCTTTTTTTATGGCAAGTGCTGAAGAAAGGTTTGAGCTTATTAAGAGAAATACTTCTGAAATTATTGGAGAAGAAGATTTGAAAAAATTGTTGAAGGAAAAGAAAAAACCAGTTGTTTATTGGGGAACTGCTCCAACTGGAAAGCCTCATGTAGGTTATTTTTTACCTTTTTTAAAAATTGCAGATTTGTTAAGGGCTGGATTTCATGTTAAAATTTTGCTTGCTGATTTGCATGCTGCATTGGATAATACTCCTTGGCATGTTCTAGAAAGAAGATATGATTATTATGCTGCAGCTATTCCTGAGGCAATAAAGGCAATTGGAGTGGATATTAGAGAATTAGAAATTGTCAAGGGAAGTGAAATGCAATTAAAGCCAGAGTATATGTTTGATGTTTTGCAGATGAGCAGTTATGTTAGTGTTCATGATGCTCATAAAGCTGCATCTGAAGTTGTTAAAATGGGTGATAATCCTAAATTATCTGGTTTAATTTATCCAATAATGCAGGCAATTGATGAACAATATCTTGGAGTGGATTGCCAATTAGGTGGAACTGATCAAAGAAAAATAATGGTTCTTGCAAGAGAAAATCTTCCTAAATTAGGATATAATGCTAGAATTGAAATCATGAATCCATTACTTCCTGGACTTATTGGAAAAAAAATGAGCAGTTCTAGCGAGGACTCTAAAATTGATTTTTTAGACAGTGAGGAAATTGTTAAGAAAAAGATGAACAAGGCTGAATTTATTGAAGGAGACCCTGATAATGGAGTAATGGCTTTTTTAGAATACTTTTTAATGGTGATAAAAAAAGATAATCATGATAAATTTTTAATTGAACGGGCTGAAAAGTTTGGAGGAAATATTGGTTATGATAATTTTGAAAACATAAAAAAGGATGTTATTAGTAAAAAATTGCATCCAATGGACATTAAATTTGCTATTGCAAAAGAGATTTCTAAGATTCTTAGTAAGATGAATCAGGATAAATTAAGAAAATTAGCTGAAAAAGCTTATTAACTTCTTCTAGGAAAATTAGGGGGAAATCTTCTATTTGGTGGAAATCCAGCCATGGGTTTTGAGAAACTTGGTCTTGATGGAGTATATTTTGTAAAATTTGGTTTTGTA
>CAYHLB010000055.1:0-6879 GCA_964357325.1 Candidatus Woesearchaeota archaeon | reverse complement strand
TAAAAAAACATTTCCAAGAGAATGTCCTTTATGGCCACCATAAAACTCTTCATGCCCAAATTTAAATCCAAAAACTTTTTTCCTCAATTCATTATCAGATAATGCTATTAAATGTCTTCTAACATCTCCCGGAGGAAGTATGTCAAAATCTTCTCTTAATTGACCAGTCGAACCTCCGCTATCAGTCATGGAAGTTATTGTGCTTATTTTTACTGGATATTTCTTTGAACCAGGCAAAACTGCTTCTGGCATGGCATTTCCTCCGCCGAAACAAACAATTCTTTTTACATTATCCATCTTATAATGAATAATGTTTCAAAAACCCATTTATAATCTGTCAATATTTTTTATATAATGTTATAGAATCGTATATGAAAGATAAAAATCCCCTATAGATAAATTTTTATTTGATAAGTTTAATAGAAATTTCAAATCAGATTTTTTATTTTTATATCAAACATTCAGTCATATGATAAATCCGTTCAGCAATTAAATTAAGATTCATTAATAAGATAACATCTGTTTTGTTTCTATTTTCAATATTCTTTTTTATATTTTCTATAACATTTATTGATTTTTCCTTTAATTCTGAAACATCATTAAAATCAAAAGAATAAAAAATTTTATAATATTCATCAACAATTTCATTTGTTGTCTCATAAAGTTTTAAAACTTCATTGGCTATTTTTGGTTTTGATTTGAGATTCAAAACATATTTTAATATGTTATTATAATAATCCCATACTTGTTCAAGACTCCATATCATTGTATAAACAAGCATTGTTTTTTTATAATCTTTATAACCTTCTTTTCTAAGTAATCTTTGGCAAAAATTAGGCATTCTATTGTTAGTTTTTGCTTGCTGTCTAAGGCTTTCCAATCTTGAAAAATTCCCTTCTTTTATTAATTTAAGGCTCTGCTGACCGCAATAGGTTACATTTATAAAAATTTTTCTGAGTATATTGTCAAATTCTTTTTCCAAACCAACTGCAATATTCTTGATAATGCAGTAATCATCTCCATGATCAACAATTTCAAATCCAGGGACATGTTCTATTTCACTTTCGATTTTTTCTATTATCAATGGATTTTTAAACTCAACTCTTACTTCATCATATCCAAGTCTGTATAAAACTGATAAATGTCTATGAATAAACTCACCATCACCATTCATTAAAAAAATAGTTTTTTCCACTTCTCCTGAAGAAATAGCCTTTACAATTAAATCTTTATCCCTTAAATCAACATCTAATTCATCACCGGGTTTAATATGATTTTCCTTTATCCATGAAGCTGGCAATGTTATAGTCATTGCATTATGCCCTTGTTTTACAACTTTTCTTTTCATATAATTTTATGAATTAATGGTTATATAAATCTTTTGTTATTTATATAATCCTATTCAATTCTATAACATTATATATAAAATATTGAAAAGTTATATATAAATGCTAAACTTTTATTATTCAATTAAAAATTTTAAAATAAAAATGGCAAGGATAAGTTTTGAATTTGGAGGGATTCAAGAAAATCGAGAAGTATCAAAAACAAGTTTGGTAGACTATAGTTACACATCTAAAAACATTAGAAATTTAACAGAAACTTTAAGAAGCAGATATGGTCTAAACTTTGAGGCAGTATTAACTGATTTTAGAAATCCTAAAGATTCTAAGCCTATTGAAGGCGAACTTGAAAGACTCGGTATACAAAGTCCTAGAGTTTGTCTATTAAGAAATGGTAGAATTAGTGTCTCAATTTCAAACAATGATAGGGAAGTACGAGAAGCAATGTTAACTCATAGCTGGGATAGGGGATATATGGATGAGAGGATAAGTTATAGGGTTTTAACAGGATATATAGAGGGTGATTTTGGAAATGGTGAAGCTGCATCTATTGAAAGTTTAATAGAAGAATGCGCTCAAAAAAAAAGACGAGAGTTCTCTATTTGTTCAGATGAAGAGTCAGCAAGAATAGATACTAGATAATCTTGAATCTTAAAAATTGACAATTAAATAGATTTAATGCAAAGCCATGGATCTTGAATGTAGATTAGAAGATAGATGTAATAAAAAATCCCATCGTTCGCTGAGGCTCACTTCGCAGCAAGCTGCGGGGTATTTTATGCCTCCAAATAGGACGACGAGAATTAGAATCATAGCAAGCTATGGGGTATAAGACCTATTTGGAGCAATCAAAACTAAAAAAAGGGAAGAGAAAATGAAAACAATAATCTATGGCGGAGAGATTCATTTAGGGGGGGATAAAATACCAAACGGGTATATAATCATCGAAGATAATCATATCAAAGAAGTAAATGGTTTGTTAACGGAAAGCTCTTCTTTAGAGGAATTCGCAAACTCAGGACGTTTTGATAGAGTTATTAATGCAACTGGAAAAATTGTTGCACCTGGCTCTATTGAAATGCATACGCACGGTTTTGGTAGAAAAGAATTTATGAATATAACTCCTCAAGATTTAGATGATATATTAAAGTCTTATGCAGAATATGGGGTCACTTCTGTTTCACCAACAATAGTTACGGATAATATGGGAAATATTAAAAAAACTTTAGAAGTTATTGCTAAAAGTCATGAAGATTATGAAACAACCCAAAATGATGAAAATTGCGAGCCAAGAGCAAATTTAGTTGGAATTTATCTTGAATGTAGATATTTTAATGATACTCCAAAAAGAGGGGCGCAAAATCCTAATGAATTTGTAAATAATATTCAAAAATATAAAGAAAAATATCCTGATTGCAAAAGAGATAACCTGACTCAAATAATTTTAGATGAAATAGCTGATTTTGATTCTAAAGATGGAGCAAAAGGTTTTATTAAAATTATTGCCATAGACCCTTCTTTAGAAGGAGCTCCAACATTAGTGAAAATATTAGAAAGCAAACGCTATAAGATTGCTATTGGACATTCTGACTGTACAATTGAACAAGCGAGAAAAGCAATTAAGAATGGAGCAACAATTTTAGTTCATGCCTACAATTGCATCAGTATGGAAAGAGAATATGCAGGTGAGAGGTCAGTGGATAATTCAGGTACAAAAAATGGCTTTGGAGAATGTGTGGATTCAAAGGAAGTTTATGCAGAAATTGTTGCAGATTTTGTTCATGTTAAAAAATGCTATGTTACCATGCTTAAAGACAGAAAAGAAATTGAGCATATAATTTTGATAACAGATGCTTCTGCTCTTGCAGGATCTAAAGAAAAAGAATGTACCTTAGGTAAAAAAAGAGTAATTGTTAAAGAAATAAATGGTCATAAAGCAGCTTATTATGAAGACAATACTTTATGCGGCAGTGTTTTAACCATGAATCAGGCAATAAAAAATGCAGTTGAAGCAGGTTATCTTTTAAACGAGGCATTTAGAATGGCATCATTAAATCCAGCTAAAGCTTTAGGAGTTGATAATAAAAGAGGGAGCCTTTCAAAAGATAAATATGCAGATATAGTGATTTATGAAAGAGGGTATCTGAAAGACAAAACAAGTAAGATATCTGATAATACCATTGGCAGAACATTATGCACCCTTATTGAAGGTAATATTGCCTATAAATCAGATGATTTTAAAGAAAAAATTAAAGGGAGGTTAAGCAATTAAAATGCAATTCAAACTATATGTAACGCGAGATTTTCAACAGATGAGTCGGGTAGCAGCAGATATAACTATTGGAAAAATAGCAGATTTTGTTCCAACCCTGGAAAAACCTTTCCTAAATCTTATCTTGCCAACAGGAACTTCTCCAACTGGAATGTACAAAATAATTCAAGATAGGCAAGATTGTTTTGATGGTTCAGTTGTTGTTTCACATAATTTAGATGAATATGTTGGTCTTCCCGGAGCATCAGTGACTGAAAGGATCACACATCCAGAAGGATATGCATTTTTCATGATACAGCAATTATTTGGAGGCTTGAAAACATCTTTTCATGAATGGTATGTTCCAAGAGGCTGTGAGATTGAACAAGAAAGATTAGAAGAAGAATTAGAAAAATTCAAGAATACTTCAGCTTATTCTTTTGAAGGTGTAAATGATGGAAAAAATGGGCTTGCAATATCAATTCCAAAACATTCAGATAGTGATTATCTAAGATGGATAAAAAAAGAAATACTTGATTCTTATACAGGTTCAGTAAGAAAAAATGGGAAAGTTGATTTAGCTGTTGTTGGAGTTGGCGGAAGAGGTCATATAGCATTTCATGAATCAGGAATTCCTTTAAGTCTAGAAATGCTGTTAGTAAAATTAGATGATAACACTATTGAGAATTCAGTGAATGACAGACATTTTGCAACAAAGAAAGAGAGTCCAAGATATGCAGTTAGTCTAGGGGCAGGATTTGTTTATAATCCTGATAACAATTCTGAAATTTTACTTTTAGCAAATGGAAAAAGAAAAACAGAACCAATTGGAGAAGCATTACTCGGAAGAGTAACCGACATGGTTCCAATATCAGGATGTCAGGAATTTGCAAAATATGGTAAGGTAATCTGGGTCATTGATGAAATAACTGCAGGAAATATCTTAGGAAAAGAACTACTCTTAGAAGGGAAAGGAATCCGAGTTACAGACTTGAGGAGGAAATAAAAAAATGCAAGAATATATAGCAAAAATTTTTGGATGCCCTGATAAAAAGAGACCTATCTACATTCCAGGAAAAGATATAAGAGTTAATACAGATTCTCTTGACAAAGCTTTAGATCTTATAAATATAGAAGCAAGGAGAACAGAATTCCCATTAGACAGATATCCTTTAGTTCATATAGATGAAGTCAGAACTTCTAAAGGAAAAATAGTTTATCTAACAGCCTGGGATGGATTTGGTCCTTTAACTGCAGCAGGATTTGAATAATTCTTGATTTGCATATTTCATATTACATAAATACTTATAAATTTGCCAACTGCAACAGTTGATTCAAAAGAGGATTTAGAGGTTCTAGAATAGACGGAATCTTAATCCAAAAATGCATGAGTTCTTTAAAATATCCTTTTCAAGTTTTTGATAAAAAATTTAGTTTAATAAAAGAGGAAGGAAGATCCACAGAATTATATTTTATTATAGTTGCTGATAAAAATCTTAGTCCAAGCATACATGATATTTACCTTAGAATAGGTCCTACAAATTCTTTTCAGAATATTAACCGACCAGGAGAGATTTTTAAAAATCTTCAGCAACATGATTTAGCTGCTGTTAAAATAACAAATCATGATGCAGAGTCAGCTGCTCTTACAGCCCAACTTGCATATGCTGCAACAGACATTCAAGTTCAAGAACTTAAAATAAACGAACTCAATAAACAAGAATCTCAAAAGAAAGAATAGTTTATAGGACAGTTTAGGATGAAGTAATCCGAAGGTATCTTTTAAGTAAAATAAATAATCCTATGTTAAGAAGGGGTTGTCTAAAAACAGAAATTCTAAGAGGAATTCCATGTTTTTAGAAGCTAAAAAGGCAAAAGAATTTTAAAAATAATAGAAAAATGTCTTTTTAGACAACCCCCGTGAGTTCTTAATCATGATCCAAAATACCTTTGTCTATCTACGAATTAAAATCACATAGAGTTAACAAAAAGTATTTTGGACATCTAAAAAAGCAATCTTTATAACTTCATTTTTATAAAATAAATGGGATAAAGATTATAAGGCAATCTTTATATATAATAATTAATAACAATTATCATGGAAAGAGAAGCATTTAATCCCTGGGAAATAAAAGGAGACATTGACTATAATAAATTAATAAAAGAATTTGGCATTTCTCCATTAAAAGATCTTCCAGAAATTTTCAATAAAGAAATTTGCTACAGAAGAAAAATAATATTTGCCCATAGGGATATTCAAAGGATTCTTGAAGCAATAAAAAATAAGAAAAAATTTGTAATGATGACCGGACTTATGCCCACTGGAAAATGTCATCTAGGACATTTAATGATAGTAAAACAAATGATTTTCTTTCAAAAGTTAGGTGCAAAAGTCTACATTGCAGTTGCAGATATAGAAGCATATAATGCAAGAAATCAATCCTTAGAAGACTCGCGAAAAATAGCAGAAGATTATATTCTAAATTACATTGCCATGGGTCTTGATATAAATAAATGTGAAATTTATTTTCAATCAGATAGAAGTAAAGATTCAAAAAAATCAAATGCATATTACAGATTACAAAACCTACTTGCTAGATATGCAACCTTCAATGAATTCAAGGCAGTCTATGGAGAAATAAGTCCTGGTAAAATGCTTTCAGCATTATTACAAGCTTCAGATATGCTTCATCCACAACTTTCTGAATATGAAAACCAATGTCCCGTAATTGTTCCAGTAGGAATTGACCAAGATCCACATCTAAGACTTGCAAGAGATATTTCGCAAAGAATTAAATCTCCAAAATTCATCCAACTAAGTTCAGTATACACATTATTCATGCCTGGACTTGGAGGAGGAAAAATGTCCGCTTCAGACCCAAACTCCTACATCGCACCAACAGACACACCAGAAGAAGTTAAAAGAAAAATAAATAAATATGCTTTTTCAGGAGGCCAGCCAACAATTGAAGAACATAGAAAACTCGGTGGCAATCCAGACATTGATGTTTCCTACCAATATTTAAAAATGTTTTTTGAAGAAGATGATAAAAAACTAGAACAAATACATGATGATTACCAATCAGGGAAAATGCTAACAGGAGAGCTAAAGCAATACACAATAAATAAGATAAATGAATTTCTAAAACATCATCAAAAAAAGCGAGAAGAAGCAAAAAAGATTGATAAAGTTTATATACAAAAGTTGTATTTGTAAAGGTAATTTCTGGTAATTTGCTGGCTTTAGCCAGTATATAATGTAAACTTTTCTGCTTTCAGACAAGA
>CAYHLB010000054.1:0-6910 GCA_964357325.1 Candidatus Woesearchaeota archaeon | reverse complement strand
TAATGTTTAGTGAGCAGTGTTTACTGCTAGGACTACAGGGGTATCTAATCCCTTTTGCGCCCCTAGCCTTCATTCCTCACTGTCAGATCCGTACTCGCAAAGTGCCTTCGCCATTGTTAGTCTGATTAAGATTAACGTATTTTACCACTACCTTAGTCATACTCTTTGCGTCTTCCGGTCTCTAGCAATGTAGTATCTCTTGCACGCCTCAAACTTAAGATTTGAGATTTCACAAGAGACTTACAAAACAAGCTACGAATGTTTTAGACCCAATAATTGTGGATGCGACTTGGACCGCCGGGATTACCGCGGCGGCTGGCACCGGTCTTGCCCAGTCCTTATTCATCTACCTTTTTACAGTAGATAAAAGTTTTCGTAAAGAAAACACTCTGGCTAATTTTCTCACTCTTACGAGCATTGGAAAATTTCCTCCCCTGCTGCACCCCGTAGAGCTAGGAATAGTGTCTCAGATTCCTTCTCAGGGCCTCTCCGCTAAGAGCCCTTACTGATCATTGCCTTGTTAGTCTATTACACCAACAACTAGCTAATCAGCCGCAGCCCCACCCTTAGGCACGAGTTTAAAAAATATCTCATTCCAGAAAACATTTTCTATCAAAGTTTATCCTCAGTTTCCCGAGATTATCTTTGACCTAAGGCCAGGTTAGCTACGTGTTACTGAGCAGTTCGCCCTCCATTGCTGGAGAAACTTGCATGGGTAATTATTAACCAGATAGCCGCATCCGCCAGCAGGATAAACTGGATTTAAAAAACTTTTTTATAAATAAAAAGTAATGATTATAAATTGATAATCAATTGTACAACCTCCAAATTCTGCTTTTAGAAACTTCAAATTATTGAAGATACAGGAAAAATAATTTTTCCTAATACATTACAACTAGTTTGATCACTCTTTACATCATACCTAAAGATGTTCTTAAGGCAATCATTCCAGTTAATGTCTTTAACATTTTATAAAAAATTGATACGAAGTGGATTTATAAAGGTTTCTATTACTTGACGATATTTTCTGAATAGAAACATTTCGCAAGATAAATTTTTGCCGAGCAAAACTTTATAAATCAACTTATCAATAAATTTTCATGGTTGAAAAGAAAAAATCAAAAGAAGGACCAAAGAGTCTTGTTCAGGAATTAAAAGAAAGATTATTTAAAGAATCTTCTTTAGATAGTTCTGAAAGAAAAGAAGTAAAATCTGATTTATCAGACAAAGAAATTCAAGAGCTCTCTGAAAAGATTTCACCTAAAGAAATTGAAGAAGAAAAAAAGAGATTTGAAGAAGAAAAAAAGAATGTTGATGGAAAAAAAGAAACACTTATCCCTTTAGAAGATTATATAAAATGTGCTGTTCATCTTGGAACAAAAGTAATAACTCCTCACATGAGGCAGTTTGTTTACAGAAGAAGAGCAGATGGACTTGCTGTAATAAACACTGCAATGATTGATGATTTAATAAGAGATGCAATAAAATTCTTAAATCAATATGAACCAGAACAAATATATCTGCTTTGTAAAAGAGAAGCTGGATGGCCAGCTGCAAGAGTTTTTGAAGAAATTACTGGAATAAAAGTTTTCACAAAAAAATACACTCCAGGAGTTACAACTAATTTAATACTAGAAAATTTTTTCGAAGCTGAGATGACTATAATTTGTGATCCATGGATAGACAAGAATGCACTAGCTGATACAGTAATGCTAAAAAAACCAGTTCTTGCATTGTGTGATACAAATAATTTCACAAGTGGAGTTACAAAAATAATTCCCTGCAACAACAAATCAAGAAAATCAATAGGTTGCATTCTATTCATTTTAGCAAGAGAATACTGTAAGCACAAAAAGATTCCTTTTACCACAAAGCTTACTGATTTTGCTGGAGAATTGGAGTAGAGCAAAATCATTAAGCTTTGCATATCTTCTAATCTATTTGAACATAAGAAACATTTTATAAATATCAGATACCCTAGACTTCTATGAAAAAGATATTATTTATTATTATAATAAGTTTGATATTCTTACCAATTAGCGTATTTGCTTTAGAATCATGTACAAAAGAATCAGATTGTAAAGCAAAGGTTCAAGAATGTAAAATGCATGAATGTACCTGTTATAAAAATTCATGTTATTTAGGTTATGTTGCAGGAAATGGTTCTGGACCCCCCATTAAATATGGTGAATGTGGAGATAACAAATGCGATTATGGAGAGAACACATCATCTTATCCTTATTATTGTCCTAAAGATTGCAATAATTCTATTGAAATACATAAACAATGCGGAAATGGGATTTGTGATAAAGGAGAATCAGAATGTTTAGGTAATGCATGTAGTCAAGAATTTTGCCCTCAAGATTGCAATGGGATTAATAAATTTTGCATAAAAGAAGGAGAAAAATTTCGAGATATTTATAAGGATAAATGTTGCAATGGAAATTTCTTATCTTACCATTTTGAACCTAATGAGGGAATAGGATTATATGGGGGAATTTGTACATCAGATTGCAGAAAATATTGTAATGAACCTAATTTAAAAAATAAATATGAATGTCAAAGTTGTATAACACCAGAAAATCAGAATTTACCAGAAGCAAGTTGAAATAAAGAAAACGAGGGGTGTGGTGCAGGATATTTTGAAGGTTGTTGCCAAGGTTTAATATGTTCAGATAAAGATAACAGAGGTATAGGAAAATGCAAGGAGAAAATTGTCGGCAATGACAAAGATTCTCATGGTTGTATTCCTAGCGCTGGATATTCATGGTGTGAAGAAAAACAAAAATGCTTGAGAATCTGGGAAGAGAATTGTTCAAACTCAAAAGTAAAAATCCTTCCAGAAGTTGCCTCAGAAAATGCAAAACAAAGATTAGGAGATTTAGGATTTATTATTACATTAAAAGAAGTTGGTCAGGATAAATTTGTTTATGGGGCAGTAGCAGAAAAACAAGTCAAACTATTTGGTTTAATAAAAACCAATGCAAAAATCTCAGTAGAAGTTGATGCAGAAACAGGTGAGGTAACAAAAGTCCATAAACCATGGTGGAGTTTTATGGCATCTGGTTTTTAGGAATTTTTAATCAAAGGGAATAAACTAAAATCTTTCCAAATTTCATTTAAGGAAAGATTTTTACATAATAATTATTGTCAATATCCTCGGCTAGGGGGAGTTAATAATAGCTTTGTATATCTAACCTCACTTGTAGGATTTAGGACTAACTGAAAAAACAAAAAAACAAGTCTTGACTGATGTCAGACTTTGTTTTTAATATCATCCCTTTGACTAAGCAGCTATGGTTTTTAGTAATTCTCAATATTTTATATTATCCATAGCCCAAAGATAATTTTATAAATATTTTATTAGTCTTTACATACACAAATAAAGTAGCAATGCAATTTAGCTTATATGGGCAACTCAATTTTCACCAATAGCTTACACAACTTAAAATGCGAGCAAGTGAGCATTTAAATTAATTTTACCATTAACAAAATAACTTCCAAATATTTAATAACACTATTTCCCACATTCATTCATGCAACTCATTATAGGTTCAGAACAAGAATTTATTAATTTTATAAATAATATAAAAAAACAAGATAGTATAGCAATATTAACCCACACTGATTTGGATGGAATAACCTCAGCAATATTTTTAGAGGAAATATTAAAATCAAGAAAAATAAAAATCTTAAAATTTGTAGATTATAAAAATGATGTTTTAAAAAAATTAGAGCCAAAATTAAAAAAACAAAATATCTCTAAACTTTTTATCCTAGACATGAGCATTGATTCTCTTGCATTTGAAGATTTTGAAAGATTAAGAAGAGAGATTGATGTTTTTCTTATTGATCACCATCCTGCAAACCCTCTATTAAAAGATTACAAAAACATAATCAAAGGAGAAACTTCTAATTGTGCTGCTCAAATAATTCACGAACTTGGAAAATCATTTACAAATTTCCATAATCAAAACTGGCTTTTGTTTCCGACTATGATATCTGAATTTTCATATAAAAATATGGAAAATATGAATTTTATTAAATCATTCTACCCAGAAATAACAGAACAAAATATTTTAAATTCAGAGGCTGGAAAATTATGCATAATAATAAATTATGCAATTATCTATTATAATGATAGTATGAAAAAAGTATATGATTTGATATCAAAAAAAGATATAAATACCTTAGAAAAATGTCACAAAGTAATAGAAGAGGAAATTAAAAAAGAAACAGAAAATTTTATTAAAAATAGCGAATTCTACAAAGACAAGAAATTATATCTTTATTTTTTCAATCCAAAACACAGAATCAAATCAATTATTTCTACAAATTTGTCATTAAAAAAACCAGAGTGTTCATTTGTTCTTGTAACTCAAGAAGGGAAAGACAAAAATTTTCTAAATGTAAGTGCAAGAAATCAATCAATGAGCACAGACATGAATCAATTAATGAAACAAGCAATTCAAGGACTTAATAATGCAAATGGCGGAGGCCATGTTGCAGCAGCCGGAGCAAGATTCATGAAAAAAGACCTGAATAAATTTAAGGAAAATTTGTTAAGATAAACTTTAGAATGATAACGAGCAGTTTAGTGTTACTAGAACTAATTTCATTTCTGATATTTTTCCACAAGCCTTCTGAGAACTTCAGTTTGGACATTCTTTGGCATGCCTTCAGTCTTAGCAGTGCACCAATTATTTATTTTTGCTCCCATTCTATAATTTGGACTATTCACCCATATTTCCGCTAATGGAGTTTGATGAATATTTCCATATATTGCACTTGAATCGCTTCTTCCAGGGCACATTTGAATTCTTCCATTTAGTCTTAGATATAATCCATTTGCAACTTGATTACATGGAGATGTTCCCATATATGCCGAGACTTCTTCATTCCTAATTTGTTCTAAGGGCATAATACCATTTTCTATTGCAGTATCATAAACTGCAGTCATTAGTTGAACTAACTTCTCATGATTAGGGTCTATTCTTTTATTCAAATTACTTAATCCAATTGATTTTGGTCCAGATTCCATTGTTGGAGCAATTACTAATGGAATGTTTCTCTTAGCAGCCCATACATACATTGAAGGTATTTCATCTATTTGTTCAAGACTAACCGGAGCTGCAATTAATGAGAGTCTTTGACCCCTATTAGGATTATTAAAACCAACTTCAACTAAATTTACTAATGCCTGATTTCTTTTTTCTGTGTAATTTGTTACTCCTCTACTAGTGAATGCTCCATCAGTTATTTGATAATCTCTAGTTGTTGCTGATGAGCCGACCATCCTGTCTTGTCTATCTGAGAAAAATGAATTGAAACCTAGTAAAATTCTTACACACTCGTATTTTGATACAATATTCACTAATCCTTTTGCAGATTTTATTCCTTGATTGCCAAAATTTTTAACTGCTAACTCATCACTCCCTAATTCTGAACCTTTTGTAAAGATACTAATAGGTAAACCTCTTTTTTCAAAAGCATCTAAGATATCAAATAGATCAGGATTCTGAAACATTTCACCAGGACCTAAGAATTTTGTGCTTTTCAAGCCAATTAATCTTGCATCAACAACAACATCCATTACTTGTTGCCAAGTCATTAGATTTGTCCTATCACCATATACTCCTTCTTGAGAAAAGCAACCTGGACATTTTAATCCACAGGGATATTTTGACACTAAATCTAATTCACAATCTTTTACCTTTTGTATAGTTGCATTTGATAAAAACTCTAAATCCATGGTAGCAATCGGTCTAAATGATTTCCTCTCCCCATTGATAAAAGCTACTAAAGAGGGTCTTTCTATTTCCTCTTTAGAAAGAGCCCAATCACTCGGCTTTAGAGCAAACCTATTTGGGAAAGCTCCAGCTTCATAAATCGCAGGTATAAGAGATTCGTATTCTCTTAGCTTTTCTTCGACTTCCTGTTTTGTTTTTATTATCATGTTGTTTTCCTTATATGTAACTACTAAATAATGGTTAACCATATATAATAAATTTTTGACAAGAAATTAAGCATAAAACATAAGTTTTATAAACAAGATATCATTTATGCTTAATATGGTAGAAATTAATAGAATTAAATTAGATAAAGCTGACTTAACTATATTATCAGAATTAGATAAGAATTGTAGAATTCCCTCGACAATTCTTGCAAGAAAAGTGAGAAAGTCTAGGCAGTCTGTGGATTACAGAATAAATAATCTTGTCAAAGAAGGAATAATAACTGGTTTTCAGACAGCAATTAATCCTCATAAAATGGGACATAAGATTTACAAAATTTATCTTAAGTTAAGGAATATACCTGAAGAAAAGGATAGACTGTTCAAATATCTTAAAACATCAGGTAAAGTTTACTGGATGGGAGAATGCTCTGGAAACTGGGAACTTATATTTGGAATATTTGCTAAGAACGATTATGAATTTTTTGAACTAAAGAACGAATTAATATCTGAATTTAATAAGATTATAGTCCAAGAAGAGGGTCAGATATTAATTGATGTTAAACAATACCCTAAAATGTACTTTACTAATAAAATCTCACAACCAACAATGTTTGCAGGAGAGTTAATCAACAATGAGCTTGACAAATTAGATTATGCGATTCTAGGGGAGATAGTAAATAATGCAAGAATATCTCTTGTCGATCTTGCTTATAAAATGAAATCCACAGTAATAATTATTAAAGGAAGACTTAAAAAGATGGAACAAAAAGGAATTGTTATTCAATATAGGATAGGCGTTAATTTAAACAAATTAGGTCTTGAACTTTACAAATCAATAATAAAACTAGACAGATATAATAAAGAAGATGAACAAAAATTATTGAATTACATATCAAGTCTACCAAATACACAATATTTTATAAGAAATATTTGGAGTATAGAGCCAGAATTTGT
>CAYHLB010000053.1:0-6967 GCA_964357325.1 Candidatus Woesearchaeota archaeon | reverse complement strand
TGCATTTGACTTAGCTGCCTATGAATTAAAGAATTCACATAATCAATCATTCAATTCTCAGGATATTGCACATTTATTTGGAATGCAACAGATTGATTTAGGAAGATGCTGGCTATATGCAAATAAATCAGGAACCTATGCAAGACACCAAAGAGTTTTTCCTTTTTATGACAAAATAGTTGCAATGGCAAGGAAAAAATTATTTGATGAAGAAAATAAAGTCTTTTCAAATCCAGTCAAAGTCAATGGAGATACATATTACATAACTCAAAAAACTGCAAAAAGTTACAGGAATGCTTTTGATGTTTATCCTTTTACACAAAAATGTATAGAACATATTAAAACAAATATTGAAAATGGAGAAATAGATGAAGACAATGAGAGTGTAATGACATGCCCTGCAATGACTCTTGAATTAAAAGAAGGAGAAATAACTTCTGTACAAATAAACATAAGAAGTTATAGATCTCCAAATAAAAATTAAGTATTAAAAAACTTAATAACAAGCCTATAAATATTTAAACAGCTTTATTCTTCAAAGAATTCTTCAAAGTATCTAATGCTATTTTCCTATTAAGTATTGTCCTAATAGGAAAGTAAAAGATAATTCCTAAAATCAAAACAATTAATATAAATATTATTACAAAGAAATACCTAATTCCATTAATAACTTCAAAAGTATCACTTGAAACTCCTGAAAAATTGCCATATTTAACAATTGCTGCAATTGAGTATTTTCCACTCACAAGATTCAAAGGAATATTGAATTTATTATTTAATGAAGCTCTTGTTTCAACAGCAACAGTTTCTTCTTTTTTTGCAATCACATTTCCCTCAAAATCTTTTATTAAATACTCAACAATAGCATCAACCCTTCCAGTTTCACCTAAATTAAACAAATTAAGATTAAATCCTAAATCCTGGCCTGACTTTATATTTTTATTATCCAATGAAATTCCAATATCAAACAAACTCTTTCTATCATTAACATTAATAACAACAGGAATTTCCCTAATAAAATTCCCATCATCAACAATTATTTTTCCAGTATAAACTCCAATGGCAGTTTTCTCATGGCTAAAAAAGTTAATACTCAATAATCCTTCACTATTTGTATTAAGAGTCAAGCTATTTGAGGGTATTGAAGCAAATTGATTCAAACTATTGCTTAAAGAAAACTTCAAATTAACTGCAGAATCTTTGCTATTTTTAATTTTCAAAGTTTTCTGAATAACCTCTCCTTTTTTTAAAGTCACTTGTAATAAACTTGGTTCAATATTAACTTTTCCAGAAGAAACATTAGGTACAACAGTTACTATGCTCCCTCCCCCCCACCTCCAGATGAAGAAGTAGAACATGCTCCACAATCTCCAGAACAACTTGAACAAGTCTCTCCATTATTGCAAACACTATCTCCACAACTAGTAATATTTAAAATAAAGTTCCTGCAAGCACTTAAATTACTTCCTGTTTGACCACATAAACTTATATTAACATGAGCATTAATTCCTTTATCAATTGCACAAACAGTAATATTATGATTTCCAATATAACTTGAATTAGTTGTGAAATTAATCTCCCCAGTAGAACTTATATTAAACAAAGCACTATCAACAAAACTAATATTAAATGAAAGATTTCCACTTGTTGCATTTCCATTCTCACTATCATTCACACTTAATTGTTTAGAAAAATTATTTCCAGCAACAACACTCTGAGTTGAAATGCTTTCCATCACAGGAGCATTATTTATTTCAATTACAGTAATATTAATTAAACTTGAATTTGAATTACTCTGATTATTAACCATTGTAACATTTTCAGAATGATTTTTGCTCTTATTATTTGCCCCACCTGCCTGCGCCTTTGTCAAATTTCCAGAAAACAGTACATATCTCTTCAAAGTTGAATTAATGCTATCATAATAATCAATATTAAACACATCACTTGGAGTAATTGAATAGCTTTGTATACTTGAAGTATCACTAACATTAAAAACATGAAGCAAATTACTGCTCTCACAAACAAGTATATTTTCCAGATACAATTTAGGATAAGAAACAACACTATTATTTACAATATAACTTCTCACATCTGAAATATTCAACAAATGATTACTCCCATTCCCCCAACTTATCCACTTATAATTATAAGTTCCATTACCTGTAAAATTATACGAAACATTGTAAACATTTGCAGTTAAATTAGTAGCACTAACATTTGTATTATTTATTTCCAAAAACACAGTTCCATTTGTATTATTAAGAGTAACATTAAACAAACCTATTCCTGAATTAATCAATGAACCATTATTATCCCAATAAGATGAAAAAGTTGGATAAATTGTATCAGCAGAAGTTATAGTCAAACTTCTCACCTCAGTCATATTCTCATTCCCAGAACTATCTTTTGCACTTGCAAAATATGTATATGTCCCATTATCCAACCCAGTACTTGCATTCTTGCTTTGATTTACATACAAATACCATTGAGTATAATTGAACTTTTGAAGATTAGAAACATATTGTTGATAAACTTCAGAAGTAGATAAAGCATAATTCCAAATTCTTATTTCATCAATTGTTCCATTAAAAGATTCATTTCCAGTATAATTATAACCAATTTTAACTTCATTTCCAGAAATATTCAAAGGATATTGATTTGGATTTCCTTGAGCACCATTAATAAAAAATCTGCTTCCATTATAAGCAACAAAACTCCAACCTATTGCAGTTGTATTCTTATACCATAATGAATGAGATGTTTTTGTTTGAATAACAGTTGCATTAACATAATCATCACTTCCATCAAAACTAATTCCTTTTCCATACTTCCCTCCTCCAACAGTCCAATTGCATCCAGGAGCACTCATATTTTGACAAGTTCCATTATTACTATAATTTGAAGCATCATAAGTTAAATTTGAACTTCCTTCTCCAAAAACAGACAAATTATCAAAATTCATCATCAACACAAGAGAGTCATTATACAAAGTAAAATTAGTCCCATTCCAATTATATTTTATTTCTGAAATATTATTTGAAATAATTGAAACATTAATAACATAAGAACTATTACTTATATTTGTTCCATTTGCAAGAGTAGGAGATGTAAAATTAATATAACCAACAGCACTTGGATCAACAACATAATCAAACTCAACAGAATTACCAATGATCCTTAAATCAAAAACATCAAAACTCTCTCCCTCGCTTAAATTATTCAAATAAACTTTATACCAATTTTCACTGCTTATATTTTCAAACTTAGCTATTAAATTATCATTCTCCTGTTTATAAACTTCAATCTCAGCAAATTTTGAATTCGCTTTTGATTTATCCAAAGAGCTTGCCATCCTAGCATAAATAGTAATATCATTTTCTTTTGTAAGATTTTTCTCAAATATGATTCTTAAATATTCCTTATTTTTAATTTCCTCACTCCAAGTATTGTCTTTAACTCTAACACTCTCATAAACATTACTTATAAATTCCCTTTTATTATTCAAATGCTCTGCATCAGTTATAGGAATTATAATTAAAGTTGGATCTAATTCAATAACATCACCAAGACTAACCTTTCCATCACCATCTATATCTTCAAAATCAATATCCCCTGTATCACTGCTGCCCCCCATAATTGTTTGTTCATTTAAATTATTTGCATTTGCAACTGAGCTTTGCGAAGCTATACTCAAATTCTCTGTTTCTGAAGAAACAGAACTTGCTATCCTGAAATCTCTTTCAATATAAACAACAATTGTATTTGCATATTTTACATCTTCAACAATAGTTGCATTTTTCTCAAATCCAATTACTTTTCCAGTAAATGCAACAACTGCCTTTCCAGTAATATAATTATCACTTCCTGTTGTTGAACTTTCAGTAGGAATATTTTCAGAAACATCTGCAGATGTTTCTGTTGAAGTATCAACAAGAGTGTTTGTTGGATTTTCAGTAGGTGTATTTTCTTCAACAGGAGTTTGCTCCTGCCCATTATTATTATTATTATTATCTGCATTAGAATTATTAGCTATGTTCTCTTCTCTCTCATTTTGTGTCTTAGGTTCTGTAACATTAACAATACTATTACTCTCATTAATTATATTATCATTATTTGTCTGATTTTCTTCAACAACATCCTTACTCTCATTAATTATATTATCACTAATATTTCCACCAATTGTCCCATTAATCAAAATAGTAATATTTTCTTCTGTCTGATTAACCTCTGTAACATTCTCTAGAGTATTATTAGCGATACTCTCATTAACATTAATATTTTCCAAAGAACTCTCATTTATAGAAACATTAATCCCTAAACTTGGTTTTTCAAATCTCACAGTATAACCCTGTTTCTCCAAATCATCAAAGCTCATTAAATTCCTGCCAATCTTTAATGTATTATTATTATAAATAGAAATCAGCTCATTTGATGTAACATCAATCTTAGCCATGAATTTCAAATCATTCAACTTAACTTTGTAACCCCACTTAAATCCTTCTTCTGACTTACCAGTTATTTTAGATTCTTCAGTGCCATTAAGCACTGAACCAACTATATCAAAATTCTCAGCATTAACAACAGAATTCTCAACAATAGAATCTAAAATAGTCTGATTTAAATCATCAATATTTTCCTTTACATTATCTAAACTTTCTTCATTATCAATTACATTTCCAGTTATAGCTACCCTGTTTAAACCATTAGATTCACTTACATTCAGCCCACTAGAATCTGAAACAATTTCAGTAGTCAAATTCTCAGAAACATTCTTAACACCCCCTTCATTATCAGAATTACTAACAGGATTATTTTCCAAAACATAATTATCCAGGCCTCCTACCTGCTCAACCACATCCTCAACAAACTTGCTATAATTCATTAAATCAAAATAAACCCTTACCTTGCCTCTTCCAACCTCAAAATCTATTATTTTATTTTTGTTTTTAGGAACAATTCCTGAAACTTCTTCAGAATTTTTAATCAGTAATACAGACTCAGAAGAATTATAACTAGTTTCAATATTTTCATTCTCCAAAAGAATCTTCTGCATTTCAGAATCAGATTGATTTCCAAGAACAACAAAACCAGTTGTTTTGCTATAGTAAACATGGCTATTTAATAAACCAAACATTATAAAACCAATAATCAATGCTCCAAGAATAAGTACAATAAAAAGGAAATTTCTTGAAATATTTGTGTGGAGAACATTTTTTTATTCAAAACACCGTCGGAAGATTTCTCATAAGGATTTGTTGTTCCAAGATATCTTCTTTTAACTTTTCCACTAGAATCTCTATAGCTTTCATAATAATAAGGCCCTACCCTCTTACCACCTCTTAAATGATACTTTTTATAAACCATCTCTTTTAATTAAACATAGAAAAAATACTTTAAAAACTTTGTGTGGAGAACAAAAATCTAAAGAATAATAATCACTAAAAAAAGTACAAAAACACTTAATTTTTATTAAACTGAATACCCCACAGCTTGCTGTGGGGATGAAAGCGAAAGAAAACACTTGAAACTATTTTGTTAATGTTAAAAATTCTCTTGATGCTCGCATACTCGCATCTTTAAGTTTGGGAGCTAATAAATTAAGCAAGAGCTTTGGCTGCTGAAAGCGACAAAGCTAGGAAAGTTTTAAGCGTAGATGCCCCATAGCTTGCTATGGGGAGGTTCACTAACACTATTCTCCACACAATAACGGTCCTATTTCCTATACAAAAACATAAATTTTTATACAACAAAAATCTTAAATTTACATGAAAATCATAAAAATACTAACAATAATCTTAATAGTCCTATTAATAATTCTCTCAATAATCTACATTCAAAACAATTTAACAGGAAGAGCTATAGAAGAATTCACCCATACAAAAGCAATATGTAACACAAGCAATTTCTGCCAAGACTATGAAATAACCTGCAAAGATAATGAAGTAGTCAAACAACAGCCAATAACCGGAGCAGCAATACAACATAATGAAGATTGGCAAGATCCTAGGACAGATGCTCGAGATTTATGCCAATAATTAATATCCAAAATATCCCTATGTTTTTTTCTACCAAATCAATAAAACAATCATTCCAAAAAATTTAAATACTACATAATACTACTAAGTAGTAAGATGGAAAATATAAGTTTAAAAATGGAAGAAGGATTTGTAAAAGTCATAGACAGAGCCATGAAAAAACATAATTATATGACTAAAACAGAATTCATTAGAGAAGCTATAAGGGACAAATTAAGAAAATTAGAAGAAAAAGAGATTTTAGAAGATAAAGACATGATGGTTCAGCTAAAAGAAAGTGAAAGAAATATGAAAAAGGGTAAAATAAAAGAATTCAAATTTTAATATATCTTATGAGTTCCAATAGCCTTAATAATTATCTTTTGTTCTTTATCATAAATAACATAGACCATCCTTATATTAGTGCCTAACCAGCAACTCCAATTGCCCTCTAATTTTCCATGTAAAGGATGTGCACCATTTGCCCTTCGAGGATCTAACATTAATCTTTCAAGTTTTTCTTTAATATCTAATCTAAATTGAAGATATTCTTTTAATCTTTTCTCAATTTTTGAGTTTGCAGTATAAATTGAATACATATCAACCTCTTTTTTATTAATAGTTCACTTCTTAATAAGTTTGTTTATATCATCAACACAAATCCAACTAGCCATTGCACCAAATCCTTTTTTATCAATATCAAATGGTTTAATTTGCTCTGGATTTTTTATAAAGATTAACATACCATACCTCTTATTCTTAAATAAATTATGATAGAAATCAATTTTATCTTCACTAATTCCATCATCTTTCCCATATTCTTTTAATATTTCCATAACTCTATTTGGATTAAGATTTTCAAATTGCATAACTCTTTCAACTTCTACTTTTAATGAAACCAACTCTCCAGAATCCTTAAAATAAATCATTTCCCCTTGCCTAATTTTATT
>CAYHLB010000052.1:0-6969 GCA_964357325.1 Candidatus Woesearchaeota archaeon | reverse complement strand
AACAAGCATTTATTTTTAGAACAAGCTCCACGAGGGATTTCGCAAAAGTTTAGTAATAGAGAAGCTTAAGTAGATTATGACTGATGAACTCATATTAAAGGCTTTTGAATCAGTTGGCATACCTAAAATGTAGACTACTATTTACTTAGATTTGTTAAAAAATAAGGAATCTAGTGCAACGCAGATTTCAAAAAGAACTAGGATGCATAGGGCAAATGTATATGATACTTTGACTAAAATGCGATTTTACAATGGGGAGTTGTGATAAGGATTATAATTTTTTTAATCTAAGAAGATACCTTATATTATTACAATAGTTATTAATAAGATGCTTGAGCTCTTCCACGACCATCAAGATAGAAAACAGCATTTCTAGAAATACCTCTATGACTTTCTTGACCAATAATATTTAACATTTCTGCTAATCTTCCTGCAGTCATACTATTAGCACCATAAAGTCCAGATCCACGTTCTTCTCCTGCATCGGGTTGTTCAGCCATAATTAGATATCTAAGTTTGGATGCTTTTACAGGCTTTATTCCTCTTAATTTTTCTAGATGAGTACTCTGAACAGAACCCTCTACTCTTGTAGAGTCTGCAAGTTTAGTGATTCTTGGGGATAATCTCGCTCTTCTAGAATCACAAAACCCAGTAACTTTATCTTCAAGGATTGTAAAATTCAATGTTTTAGGATAACCTCGTTCTCTAACATTTTCCAAATCTTCAATTAGTTTTGATACTTCTCCTTCATAAGCAAAATATCCATAAGCTTTTCCAGTTTTCATGTTCTTTTTTCTCCTTATATCTATAATCTATACACTATTTAAATCTTTCCATTTTGTAACTACTACTAAGTTAAGAAATGCGCCACCCGGGAATTGAACCCGGTTCACCTCGTGTTTGCGTTTTCTTTCCGAAGTTTCTTTTTCAAAGAAAGCTCTTGGCAACGAGGTATTCTACCGGTAAACTAGCAGCGCAACATATTGGCTATCTAATAACATTATAACAATGTGTTGAGTTGCTATTAGCAGCGCAATTACTAGTTTATTGAAAATTAAGAGATATTTAAAGATTATTGCATGCTGATTTAAGTGCAAATTGGATGTTATTTTTAATCTTCATAAAGCATTTAAACTTTAATTAACTGGTTTTTGTATGGGTTTAAAAGAGCTGATTAGAAATCATTCTGCAAAGATACATGCTTCTTTGTCCACGGTTGTAAAGATAATTCTAATATTCTCTATTTTTTATTCTACATATTTTCATCTTTGGCATATATTGCTTGCCAATGTTTTTCTACTTTTTTTATTATTTATGCCCTATATTTTGAGAAAGAGTTATGAAGTTCATATTCCGAGGGAGTTTGAATTTGTTTTTCTTATATTCATAATAATTTCTTTTTTCCTTGGAGATATAAGGGGAACAATTATCCAGATATTTTTTGGAGCTGCAATTGGGTTTATTGGATTTACAACTATGTTGATTTTATTTTCAAATAGTAAATTTAAGGCAAATTATCTTTTAGTTATACTATTTTCATTTAGTTTTTCTGTAACCTTTGGCTTAATTGCAGAAATGGCAAAGTATTATATTAAAACTTATCTTAATGAAGGAATTACTGTACTTAGTGATTATCCCTATGTTATGCAAAATCTTACTTTTGTTGGTTTTGGAGCTCTGCTTGCTTCTATATTTGGCTATGTTTATATGAAGGGTTATAGAAACAAGCTAATGAAACAATGGGTGGGCAAGTTTAAAACAAGCAATCCTAATTTATTTATTCAAAGAACAGATTCTCCTGAGGAATTATTAAAAATAATTAAAAAAGGTGAAAATGAAAAATTAGAATTTAAATCCACTTTAAGAACTAATCTGCATACTGAAGAAAAAGACAAAAGAATTGAAAATGCTGTTTTAAAAACTCTTGTTGCCTTCTTGAATTCTGAAGGTGGAACTTTAATAATCGGAGTTTCGGATAAAGGTGAAATATCTGGAATAGAAAAAGATGATTTTGAAAACAATGATAAATTTAATAGGCATTTCACAAACCTTGTAAAAGAAAGAATTGGAAATGAATTCCTGCCTTATATGAATTTTGAACTTTTTTTGATTGAAGGAAAATATGTGCTAAAAGTAGATTGCTATAAGAGCGATAAGCCTCTTTTCTTAAAATATGATAATTTAGAAGAATTTTATATAAGGGTTGGTGCTTCTACAATTCAGATATATGGAAATGAGTTATTAGAATATATCAAACATAAATTCCATGGAAGGTGAGGTTTTTTATTAATACACGACAAAAATCCACTACATTTATGTAGTGGTCTTTAGACTGAATGGATTTTTCTCGGTTCTCCCAAAATCCCGTGCAAACCCACACATTTATGTGTGGGTACAAATCCGAAGGATTTGGTGATATTTCTAAAAAATCCTCATCAGTAGCTGCATTTGGCAGATATTTTTGCTCATTTTGTTCCTCACATTTGCATTTCATTATTCTATTTTGTTTTCTAAAATGTAAATGCTCGCCTCATGCTCACAAAATTCGCTGATTTATTTAGTATTATCAATAAATACTCGCGAGAAAATCGAGCAGGAGGAGATTTTCTAGTATATGATATCAGAAAAATAATTTTTATTTGTAAACTTTTTAAAAATAAGGCAAGCATCTTAACTATGAATTGCAAATTCATAACCCTTATATAATTTCATAACATAACCTCTTTATGAAAGAGAAAACTGACAATTCTATAAATGTATTTTATTTTATAATTGTGATAATTTTAGTTTTACAAAGCGGGTTGATAACTTATTCTTTTATTACTATTTCTGAATTGAAATCTCAGGATAAAATAAATTTAGAAACAGCTAACAACCTAAGTAAGCTAGTTAAAAAGAATGATATGAATGTTCAATCTAGAATAGATGATGTTGAAAAAAATCTTCTTGATACTCGAACAAATCTTCTTAAGGAAGTTGGCAGTATTCAGGCTAAAACAAACTCTGATTTTTCAAATATAATTGAAACCTCAAAAAAATCAGTTGTTACAATAAGAACTGATATCAGCCAGGGAACTGGATTTATTATAACCCGAGATGGATATGTTGTTACAAATGCTCATGTTCTTTATGATGCTGGTTATGCAAATGCCATTACCAGCAATCAACAATCTAAAAAAATGACACTTATTGGATATAATCGGACAATGGATTTAGCTTTGTTGAAAATTGATGGAAATTATGATTTTCTTGAATTAGATAGTGTAGATAATGTTCGTGTTGGTGAAAAGGTAATTGCAATTGGCAATCCTTTGGGATATAGTTTTTCTGTTTCAGAAGGAATTGTAAGTGCAATTAACAGAGTTGGAAGCAATGGGCTTAATGCATATATTCAAACAGATGCTGCATTAAATCCTGGAAATTCAGGAGGGCCTTTAATCAATACAAATGGAAAAGTTATTGGAATAAATAATTTTAAATCACGTGGAGAAAACCTTGGATTTGCTCTTGAAAGTGATTATATCCAGGAGACAATAAATAATATTGCTTTAAATGAAATTAATCAGACTTTGATTGAATAAAAATTATTCTAAAAATACTTATTTATCGCAATAATCAAACTTAAATACTTCTTTTTTTATAAAAACTTTATTCATGAGGTGATTTTATGGAAGATATTATAGTAAATGAAAGTTTTTCAGAATATGAAGATGTGTTTGATAATCTTAAGAAAGTGCATTTTGATTCTGAAGAGCTTTTGAATCTTAAAATAGAGGCAAATGAGATTTCAAAAGATACTGAAATAAGAGAGCTTATTGCTTATCCTCATATAAAAAAGAATCTTATTTATGAGCTGCCTCATCAGCCAGAGGGAGCTCTTAGGATTTTAAGGGATTTTAATGGAAATGCTTTGCTTGCTGATGAAGTTGGACTTGGAAAAACAATAACAACTGGGTTGATTTTAAAAGAAGTAATTGAAAGAGGATTTGTAAAAAAAGCACTTATTCTAACGCCCCCTTCTCTTGTTGACCAGTGGGTTGCTGAATTAAAAGAAAAATTTGAAATTGATTTTAATATAATTGAAAATGAAAGTGATTGGGAAAAATATGAGTTTGCAATTGCTTCAATTGATAGAGTAAAGGGATTTGATAGGGAAAATAATAAATTCAGGCATGAAAAATGCCATAATATTTCCTGGGACTTACTTATTGTTGATGAGGCTCATAAATTAAAGGATAGAAGAACAACAAGGTGGAAGTTTGTTGATAGAATACAGAAGAAAAGATTTTTAATATTAACTGCAACGCCTTTTCAAAATGATTTGCTTGAATTGTATAATCTGCTTCATTTGTTAAAAAGAGGGCATCTTGGCACTTTAAATCAGTTCAGAGAGCAATTTTTAGATAGGGGTAATAAAAGGATTCCAATGAATCCCAGGGATTTAAAGAGAAAATTAGATGAAGTTATGGTTAGAAGAAAAAGGTCTGAAACAACTGTTAGTTATATGAAAAGAATTCCTAGAATAATCAGTGTGGATTTATCAAAGGAAGAATATGAAATTTATGAAGATATTTGTGAGTTATTGAAAACAAGATATTTTACTGCTTCAGGTGAAAAGATAAATGGCAAGTTAGCGATTTATGCAATACTTCCAAAGATAACCAGTTCATCAAAATCTGCAATTGAAACATTGACAAATATTAGTAATAATGAAAGATATCACTCTGATACAAGGCAGTTTGCCTTGGATATTATTGAAAAATATAAAAATTTGAAAAAAGATTCAAAAATAGAACAATTAATAAAAGTTGTTGATGATTTGTTAAAGAAAGATGGGAATAAAATACTTATTTATACAAAGCATCCTACTACTCTAAGATATATTTCTGAAAAATTAAAACCTTATAACCTGAAGGTTCTAGAATTTATGGGGGGTATTGACAGGGAAAGCAAAACTGCTATTATAAAAGAGTTTAAAGAGAGTGCAAATATTCTTATCAGTACTGAAACGGGTTGTGAAGGATTGAACTTTCAATTCTGCCATAATATAATCAACTATGACCTTCCCTGGAATCCAATGTCTGTTGAGCAGAGAATTGGAAGAATTGATAGAATTGGACAAAATCATGATATGAATATTTTTAGTCTTGCTACGAAAAATACAATGGAAGAACATGTGGTTGATTTAATTATAAACAAAATGTGCTGCATAGGATTAGTTATTGGGGAGCTTCCAATAATACTTTTTAATCTTGGTTTAGATGGAAAAACTGAAAATGGATATAATAAAATTGAGGAAATGCTGATGAATAAGTTTATTGATTCTAAAAATAACCTGGAGATATTTTCAAAAGGTGTTGAAGAAATAGCTCAAATGATTGAGGATGGAATGGAAGCTTATGCTGATTCAAAGAGATACAGTGAGGAAGTGTTAGATCATGTTGCTCCCAAATAAGGAAGAAGAAAGCATAAAAAAACTTGCAGAGGGTTTTTTTAAAAATTTAAAATGCAAACTTACTTGGAAGGAAAAAGTACTTTTTGTTGAAAACATTCCTGAAGAATTTGAAAAGGATTATGGGAAAAAAGGACCTTATTTACTTGTTTTTAATAGAGAAGATTATGATAGAAATGAAAATTCTGAATTAATTGCAAAGGGAAGTGTTTTACTCAAAATAATTGCAAATTATTTAGAAGAAAGAGGGCAGACAACTTTGCTAAAACTTGATTTCAATCCAAATTTAAAGGATTTGGTTTTAAAGGAAATTGATTTAAATGGTTATAATCTTAAGGGAATTAGTGATAAAAAAGCTTTTGCTTATATTGTTAGATTTATTTTTCTCTCAAATTTTCAATATTTAAATGAAAGAGAGCAGGTCAGCAGTTCTATTTATGTTAAAGACAAAAAAATAATAGACTTTGATACAGATAATTATAATCTTGTTGATGGAAGAAAAGAAGATTTGAATATTAAAGATATAAAGGAGGAGTATAATCTTGCTAGGGAAAAATTAAAAGAAAACATTAATGAAAAAACAAAGGAAATTGTTGAAAAATTAAATTTTTCCCTAGAAAGTGCAATGAATAGAATAAAGTCCCATTATCTTCATCAAATTGCTGAGATTGATGGTGAGATAAAAAGAAATGAACAGATTATAGCAAATTTAGGAGAAAGAATTAGGAAAGGTCTTGAAAAAAATGGCAATGGTGCTGAGAAAATAAAAAAATTAGAGGCGAATATTGAAAGAATGAAACATTCTGAAGAAAGATACAGAATTGAAAAAGAAAAAGATATGCATATAAAAGATGAAAAAAGCAAGCACTCTTTGAATCTGAATAATAAACTAATTAATACATCTATTATTTATTATCCTGTTTATAGCATTGATATTTCTTTGCTTAATAAAACAAAACACACTAAGCATCTTAATTTTGATTTTAATCCAGTGGATAATAAATTAAGTTCAATTTATTGTGAGAATTGCAATGAAAAAATAAATAAAATAAACCTATGCAGTTCCAATCACATTTATTGTGATAGTTGTTCTGAAAAGTGTGTTTGTGGCGGAGATATTTGTGAAAAGTGTGAAAAAATTAACTGCAATATTTGTGGAAGGTCTGTTTGTTTAAAATGTGGTGCAAAATGCTCTTTATGCAATAAATATGCATGCTCTTCTGATATGTGCAGAGATGCTTTAACAGCAAAATATATTTGCAGTTCATGTGCTAAGTACTGTCCTATATGCAATAAATTTTCAGATAAAAAAACAGAAACCTTTAACTATTCTTCTTCATTCTTTTGTCAATGAAGAAAAGAGGACAGTTTCAAATTTCATTTGGCATGATTTTTTCGATTATTGTGATTATTGCCATTGTGGGTGTTGGCTTTTATGTGATTACGCAATTTATTGGGACAAGCAAATGCGCGGAGATCGGAATTTTTTATGATACCTTTCAGAATTATATCGACAG
>CAYHLB010000051.1:0-7015 GCA_964357325.1 Candidatus Woesearchaeota archaeon | reverse complement strand
AGGATTTCATAATTCCATTTTTATCAATAATAATTGCTCCATCCATTAAAGCTAAAGATTCCAACAATTTAGGATTCTCTGTAATTAAAAAAGGAGGTACATTTTGATCAACAAGCAAACTATGCTCTACATCCCCCACTACAAATAAAGCTCCTTCCCCACGTTTTGCTATTCTCAAACAAACTTGAATCAGTGTTTCCTCAATTTGTTTAGATTTAGTTTTTTTAAAATTTAATTCAGCCATAGTAATAAAAAAGATAAATCATTTAAAAATCTTACGAATACCTAATCCGATATCAATTTCGTTCATAAAAAACTATTTAACAATGATCATTCCCCTTTTATCAGGATGCTGTCCACAACCATAACTAAAATTTCCAGAATAATCAAAAACAAGACTATAATTTGCCCCAGGAACCAATATACCTGAACTAAAATTTAAAGAAGGAAAAACAACACTATGATTCTGTTTTCCTAAATTTTTCCAGATTATTTCTTCTCCTTTATCAATAGTAAATTTTTCAGGCATAAAACCATAATCCTGTATATCTATATAAAAAATATTTAGACTAGGGGGAATAACTAATTTTACAGGCAAATCATTCTTCTGAATTAATTTAAATCCAAAATATCCAATAATAGTCAATGCTATTAACAAAATAATTGCAATAATCAATATCCAAAATATTGGCTTCATAATACTCTCCCTTTATAAAAAACAATAGTAAAAATAGTTTTTAAAGGCTTTTATTGTATTCAGTCCAGTCCATAACTTAACATTTCACTTGCCTAAACTGGCTCGATAATAATGCTCAATCTTTTCCTCTTGCTCAAAGATTTCGCTGATGTTTACTATTAATGATAATACAACTCTACATCGTTAGATAGAGAGCAAATATGTTAAGTTAGAAGGTTTACTTTACATATTATAACTATTTTCATTTAAAAGAATCAAATTAAAATACTTTTAAAAACCGCTGAAACTGAAATTAAGTAACCATAACCATATTTATTCAAAAAACTCCTCATTATGCTAGGCGAAGTAAAACTTCCTGCAGGACCTCCAAAAGAGTCACATCTAGAACAAATACCATACATTCGCCCATTATAAAATATTCCCCCTCCGCTTTGACCTTGATAAATTTGGTCATTTTGTCCATAAGTAGAAATCCTACCCCCTTGACTAACTTGACTTATCTTTGTTTGAGTATATTGAAAATTTCCAAGATTAGGAGTTCCAATTCTTGTTACAACAGTCCCAGTTCTTAATTCTTTTTCTTTTTCTGCAGAAGGAACAGGAACATATGCAATATTAGGAACTTTTGTATCGAGTTTTATTAAAGCAATATCCTCTGGCAGACTATCAATTCCTCCAAGAACCCTTCCTTGATAAGATTTTCCATCAGCAAATTCTATAGTCATTTGAAGTCCTTGTTGACTAACAACATGTCCAGCAGTTAAAATAATTGGATAACCTTCCTTATCAACACCCACAACAGTTCCAGACCCTCCATAACCTCCCCCATATAATCTTACACTAGCCTTCACAGGATTTTGCCTAATTCTTATTTCCTCATCAATAAGTTTTTTTATTAAAACCTGCAAATCAGCAGCACCTGACCTTTCTCCTTTAGTCATACCTCCTGTATAACTTGCAATTTCCTGCTGTTTTTTTAATTCAAGAGAATCATAAAATTTTTGAGCATCATAGCTCAATTGATTAAATGTAAGGCTAGATGAAACATAAAATCCAAGTTTAGTTTTATAATATTTAAATGGACTTTTCATGTCTTTTTCAGAAACAGCAGCATATTGGTCCTTATCATTAGAATAAACATCAAAATTCTTTAAATTCTTTTCATTATTATCAACAAAACTTAATTTTGCAGAAGCTGAAAATCTTCCATTATTAAAATCTCCAGCAAGAACTTTTCTAGGATCAAAATAAAGTTCACTTCCCTGACCATAAAAACTTCTTTTATCAAGAGTTACAATGCTCTCCCCAGAAAGTTTTATTGAAGGGGGATTATCACCAAGAGGTCTCTCAACAATTACCTTCCCATTCTTAGACTCAACAGCAATAGTATTATCTGAAGTTGTTTTTATTCCAAGCCTGTTTCCAGGAAGTATAAATAAACTAGCGCCTTCTCCAGAAACAGAATTTGTTATTATTTTATCTCTTCCAATAAACACATAGGATTTTTTATCATCAACAGGATTTCCTTCAAAATACAAATAAGTTTCCTTGCCATTTGTATTAATCAACAAATCTTCTTTTCCATCACTTGTTTTTAAAACATAATTTTTATCAGAAATATAAAAACCATCTTTATAATTTACAACAGTCTTTCCATTTTTATTCTCAATAATATCTCCACTAGGAAGAATAATTCCTCCAGATTCAGTTGAAAAAGAAAAAATTAAACCAGGGTCAGCAGTCTCTCCAGAAATTTTTTCAGGAGCAGAAAGCTTTGTTCCATCAGGAACAACAATATCAACCCTATTATTCTCAAAATTAACTTTAGAATTAGCAGCAAGTTTATATTTATAGCCCTTTAAACTAAGCTCAGTTTCAGCACTAACTTCAAACCTAGCAAAAACAAGCTCTCCCCTATCATTTATTCTAAATTCCCCATTATTTTTTATATTCTTATAAGTTTTCTTTTTATCACTTTCTTTAAAAGAACTAAACTCCCCTCCTTTAACAAGTTTAAGTCCTAAAATTTTATTATCTAAATTAAACTTAGTTTCAGCAGGAACTTCATACATAAAATCATTTAAATAATAATTTCCTTTTTGAGTTGTTTCAAAATCAGCTTTTACAAGCTTGCCATTAGAGTCAGCCACAAGTTTTCCAGATGCTTTAATATTATTATAATCATAGGACTTTCCTTCTGAATCAAATCTAGTGGCCTTTCCATTATCCTTAAATTCAACAACAAAATTATCTCCATCTTTTTTTATTTTAACATTCTTAAGATATCCTAAAGAATTCTTAGGATTATTTCCTTCAGCATTAAGATATGCTCTTTTAACTTCATCTCCAATATCTATTTCTCCATTAGCATTAAAACTCTGCAAAACAGGTTTTAACACTCCACCCTCATCAGGTTGATAAAAATAAACTCCATCTACTGCCATAACAATAGCCAAATTCAAAAAAATAAAAAATAGCAAACTAATAACTACAATTTTTAATTTTTCATCATTAATTCTCTTTTTCTTCATTTTATCACCCATCATTTTTCATTAATCATATTTATTTGCAAAATAAAATGCATAATTTTTATCATTGATTTTTGACAAATCATCACTAACAACAAACAAAATACTATTATTTTCAGCATCAAACATATTTATAGTAACATTATTTTCCTCACTAATTCTCTTCAAGCAACTAAAACAAACAGCATCTTTTTTCTTCATCTGCTCTGCCATTAATTCAGAATTAACATTGTAAATAGTTCCAAGTCGAACAGGAATTTCAGTTTGAAAATCACTCAAATAATATCTTTTTTCTGATTTTGAAATTGTCAAAGGAAGTTTTACATTAATAAAAACACTGCTATTTTCAATTCTAGTAGTAGTTTTAGCATCACCATAACTCACGCGAAAATCAGGAACACTTGAAAAATCAGAAAAACAAAAACCAAGAAAATTATCAATATAAAAAGAAACATTTTCCTCAATGCTTTCCTTTGAAATCATATGATTTTCATTATTATAAAAATAATATGCCACTTCATCCAAAGATTTCTCAGGAGAAATTAAATATCCTCCATGATTTCCAATCCAAACAAGAGAATCCTCTCCAGTAATTCTCAAACAATCCTCAACAAGATTATAAACAGGAAGAACATCAGGAGATATTTTTTGCAAATTCATATTATTTCCACCCTCTCCCTTTTCAATAAAAAGCAGCATAACAGCTAGTCCAAGCACAAGTACAGCTATGATTATGAATATTGAGGTTTGCGAGCGTTTAGACTTTGTGAAAAATTGATTATAAATATAAAAGTCTGGACGCGAGTTCGCTAAATGCGAATTAAAAAATTTTGATTTTAGGTGTTTCATGTTTTATTATTTAAATATCTTATCAGTTTCCTGGAGGTGAAAGTTGGTAATAACATCCGGCACTACCTGCACAAGAAACTTTCTGCAAAGTATAACCTAGTTTTTCAAAATCAATTCCAGTCATACTTTTAACATATTGATTCGCATTTGGTTGGTTAGCAGAAGGTATTAAAATTCCACTACCCCTATTAGCACTATTAATTTCTTGGGCTTTTTTTTGGGCTTTTAGTTGTTGCTGTACCTTTTGCACATCTGGACTAAGCTGCCCACCGCCTCCTACAGCTCCTGCCCCAGCACCCCCTACCGCAGGATTCGATGCAGACCCTTCGCGAACAGGCCCAAAACCATCTCCAGGACCGCTACCACTTCCCTCTCCACTTCCATCTCCAGCTCCAGTTCCATCTTCTCCCCCAGGACCAGCGCTTTGAACATTTAAATCAGGAGATACAAAACCACTAATACCTCCTTCAAAAGGATATTTAACTAAAGATCCTTCAATTAGAACATGAACTTTTCCATCTGAAAATCTAGCTACTTTAACTTCAGTACTTCCTTCAGAAACAATTTTTATATCAGATATTTCCCCAACATTTCCTCCAGCAACAATATCCACCCCTTTGACCCCTTTGAGCCCGATTACAGTAGCTCCCTTATCTGTAGATATCAAAACTCCTTTAGTAGCTCCTTCATATATTTCAGGCTTATCAGTAATAACTCCCCCTTCATCAGCTAAATTCAAATATCCATAAGAAGTTGCTTGTTTAGGATTTGTAGAATCTTTATATTCTACATTAAACCAAGCTTGAGCAGCACCTTTTGACCCAACAAGATTTACCTTTCCATCAGCAGCACTTTTAAAAGTAAAGGAGGTTCCAGTAATAATAACCCCATTTACAAGAATCGCAACAGGATTTTCTGATTTAGACTCAGAAATAGCATAAGTATCCTCACCTTCTTTAGAAGTAGTAATAGTAACTGTTCCTCCATGACCATATAAAACATTTACTCTATTATAATTTCCATCTTTATCAACAATCCCTTTAGCATGAACAACAGTTCTCATGTTAGTATCTAATTGAGAATCATACTGCTCCTTAAAATTACCTGAAGAATATTCAACTTTTCTTAACCAATTATTCTCTAAACTAAATCCATCAACTACCTTGTTATCAGGACCTAATATTCCTATCAATTTATTAGCACTATCTAATTTGATATTCTTATCTTCCAAACCTTTCATCTCTAAATTCTTTAAATCTTCAGCAGAATATTTTTGTTTCCCACCATCTTTATAACTCGATAAACTCTCTCTTAGCAAAAAAGTAGCAACAAAATTTTTCTCTTTTCTTAAAACCTCATCATCACCATTTAAAACTTGATTAAATAATTCATTTTTTCCTTTATCATCTAATGCTCTAATTAAATTTTCTTTTAAAGTACTGGCTTTTTCTTTATCAAAATCAAATGACTTCCACAATTTAGCTTTATTTTCATTAGTTAATCCTTCCCAAAATTCTTTATGACTCCACTTCTTATTATTTTTATTAATTGCATCCGGAACCTGAGCCCATAATTCCAATAAATGTTTATCATTTAATTTATTAAAGACTGCATTAAACTCGTCCCCCCATGTTAAATATTCATTCAGTATCTTATATAATTTATTTCTATCATCTGGAGAAGTCATAGAATTTAATTTAATATTAATATCAAAACCAGCTTCAGCTAACTTAGCTTTTATTTGAGCTAATTGGAGTCCAGTGAATGGATTTTGTGCAATCCACGTGCTAGGTTCATTTGCATCAAATGGTGGAGGAGTTGTAGCTGGTGGACTCCCCACAACCATCCAAACATTTCCAACAATCAACACCAAAACCAACACAATTCCAAACAAAATATAATTCCTTTTAACAATCCTCTTTTTCATGAATTAATAAAATAATTGTACTTTATAAAATATTGCAAAAATACTGTTATCACTTATTTTCTTCTTCTTTCCTTTGACTGATTTTCAAGGATTTTAAACAATGAGTCCATAACTTCTTTTGGAATTTTTTCTCCAATATTTTCAAGATTTTCCAAAAATAATCCTAAATCAAGTGCAATTCTAATTTTTCCATGATTAACTTGATTTTGGACTTCTTCTAAAATCATATCCCATTTTATTAAATTCTTATCAAGTATTGCTTTTGCATCATCAATATCTTTCTGCCTTTCTGTTGCGCACTTCATTAAAAAAATATCATTTGGATTTGCTATATTGATTATTAGATTATTTGAAAATTCATGGACTTCAACAGATCTTTTCTGCGCAATTTCAGAAAAAGAAAAACTTATTACTTCTGTTAAAAATAAGTCTATTCTCCAGTCACCCAAATAAACCATATCTGGAACATTATTTCTCCTTCCATAAATTATTCTTGATTCCATTTCCTTGTATCCCAAAGACAATGCTGCTTTTTTCCATAATTCTCTATCTTCTTTTGTTAAAAAAACTAAATCAATATCTTTTGTTAAATCTTTTAATCCAAGAAACATCATAGCAGTTCCTCCAATTGCAAAACATTCTATTTTTTTATCTAAAATTTTGCCTATTTCATTAAAGAGTTTTTCTTGTTCTAGTATATTTATCATTTTATCTTTTATATTCCTCCAAATCCCCAATATTTAATGGAATATAAACTTTCCATTTTTTCTCAATACTGCTAAAGTTTGCTGATTTAAATCCTTTTTTAATATATTTATATTTCTCATATTTTTCAGGCAAAGATAAATTTCTAAATCTTTTAGTCATTTTTCTGATTTTTATAATTAATCTTGCAACATCATATAAAGCACCTACCTCTCTTTCCAAATTCTCTCTTTTTGCAATACTATAAAGAAAGATCCAATTATAAATATTTTTAAAAAGCCCTAAACAAGCAGTCAATGTCCTCATATC